>JANYDP010000232.1 GCA_025363535.1 Verrucomicrobiota bacterium
CTGCCAGCGGGCCGGGATTTTTCCACGGCCATCTGTTTGCGGGCACTGAAGCGGCCTGAAGGCCGCGCTCCGTCACTCAATTATACGAGCCTCAATAATCGGAGCGTTTGTGCTGGGCCATGATTTGGGTGCCGTAGTTTCTGGCGTACGCATCGTCCGCCAGAAACCAGGCTGCTGTTCCCACCCCTCACGTCTCGCTGGCTTGAATGACTGGCGGCAACTCCGTGATCCTCGATCCGCTTTCATTATCAATGTGCCGGGGTCATTCGCAGCGTCTTCAATTACCCACCAGTTTGGTGCCTGACCTGAAGTCCCGGTGGATGTCGTTGAGTTTGGTCAGGCCGCGCCACCTGACCGGGTTTCCCGGCGGTGCTGCCGTCATTTTGAGCCAAGCGGTCAACATGCGGGCGCACGAGGAGCGGGGTGCGGTTCGGCTGCCAAACGGAACAGCTCCAAGATGTCACTCTTCCGATCTCCGGTCGGCACACCGTTGCGGAGGGGTCTCCGGCCCACGCGAGCGAGCCTTGGGCAACCTGCGGACGCCGCCCGGCGTGCCTGGCGCTCGGCGGCAGAGAATTAACGCGTCCCGGCCATCCGTGTAACAATTTTCAAAAAATAGTTGACGCGTCCGGTTCTGGCGGCGTAAAAAAGGTTCATCAATCGTCCGGGAGTTAAGCCAGCCAAACCAAACCGCCTTGCACCAGTTGCAAAAGGAGAAAAATATGAATCTGAAGTTCATTCTCACGATGATGTCTCTGGCCGCATTCTGTGCGGTGCCGGATCATTCGTTGGCCGCTCTCATATCCACTCAGACGGCCCTGCCGAATTATGATTCGCGGGAGAGCCTGGCGCGGACGGGAGTGGTTTCGCAGGTGCAATCGGTGGCCTTGGAAAAACTCCAGGGAAGCGTCGCCGGGTTGAACGCGGATTTTGATCCGATCACCGGCGGGGCGAAGAGCGTGTCGG
Source organism: Verrucomicrobiota bacterium (assembly GCA_025363535.1). Lineage (GTDB taxonomy): Bacteria > Verrucomicrobiota > Verrucomicrobiia > Limisphaerales > CAIQOK01 > CAIQOK01. The sequence continues at coordinate 967 of JANYDP010000232.1, forward strand.
TGGTGGGTGGATTTCTGACCGGGCCAGCGGGGCGCGGTTCCACGATTCCGGCTGCTGGATTGGCGCAGTTTGCGGCCGACACCAACGGCGTGACCAAGGCGTTTTTGGCGGAACATCAGGAGCTGTTTGGTCACGGTGCCGAGGCGTTGGACACCGCGCGGGTGAGCCGCGATTACGTCACGCCGCACAACGGGTTGCGCACCGTCGTTTGGGAACAGCAGCTCGGAGGGATTCGGGTGTTTGACGCCGTGTTGATGGCGCACACCACGCGCCAGGGAGAATTGATCAAGATTTCCAGTCAGTTCGTTTCCAATCCAGAAGCGGCCGCCATGCGCGGCACTCCGGGCCGATCCGCCTTGGCGACGGCTCCGACTGTGACCGCTGCGCACGCTGTGGCGCTGGCGGCACAAAATATCGAGCTGCCATTGGCAGAGGAAAAAGTCATTTCCCTGGGCGCGGCCGAGAGTGGTGGGGAATTACGGCAGCGGTTCGCCGCGCTTGGCTTGAAAGGCGAGGCCGACGCAAAATTGGTCTGGCTGCCTTTGGATCATGAGACGCTGCGGTTGTGCTGGGATGTGACGTTGATGAGTCGCGCGCGCGGTGAGATGTTCCGCGTGTTGTTGGACGCGGAGACCGGCGAGGTGCGGGTGCGGCGCTGCCTGACGAGTTATCTCACGGACGCCACCTACAATGTTTACACCAGCGACAGCCCGTCGCCCTTTTCGCCCGGCTGGCCGACGCCCAACACGAATCAGCCCGCGCTGGTGGCGCGGACGCTGGCGACGCTGCCCGCGATGGACACGAACGCCTCGCCGGCCGGCTGGATCAACGACGGTGGCAACCAGACTTGGGGCAACAACGTGGACGCCCACACGGACTTGAACAGCGACAACCTGCCCGACGTGCCGCGCCCGCAAGGTTCGCCGTTTCGGGTGTTCAACTTTCCCATGAGTCTCGCCACGCAGGATCCGACCAATTACTCGGCGGCCGCCGTCGTGCAGTTGTTCTATTTGTGCAACTGGTATCACGACAAACTCTATGCGCTGGGTTTCACTGAGGCGGCGGGCAATTTCCAAAGCAACAACTTCGCGCGCGGTGGTCTGGGCAACGACGCCGTGCAAGCGGACGCGCAGGACGGCAGCGGCACGGACAATGCGAATTTTTCCACGTCGGCAGACGGTTCGGCCGGGCGGATGCAGATGTACATTTTCACCGGGCCGAGTCCGCGGCGCGACGGGGATTTTGACGCAGAGATTGTCTTTCATGAACACACGCATGGATTGAGCTGGCGGTTGGCGGGCGGCGGTCAGGCACTGGGCGACACGCAATCCGACGGCATGGGCGAAGGCTGGTCGGACTTTTACGGCCTGTGCCTGTTTGAGCCAGGCGGGCGACGACGTGAACGGCAATTATGCGGCGGGCGGTTATGCGACTTACCGGCTGGGCGGTCTGACGCAGAATTATTATTATGGCATCCGGCGCTATCCCTACACGACGGATCTGACCAAAAATCCACTGACGTTCAAAGACATTGATCCCGCGCAGGCCAGCGCCCACGCCGGCGTGCTGCGGAGCCCGATCATCGGCACCACGGCGAACGAAGTGCACAACGAAGGGGAGGTCTGGTGCGTGACGTTGTGGGAGGCCCGCGCCAGCTTGATCAACAAGTTTGGCTGGGCGGCGGGCAACCAGCTCATCCTCCAGTTGGTGACGGACGGAATGAAGCTGACGGTGCCGCATCCGAATTTTCTCCAGGCCCGTGATGGCATTCTGCAAGCCGACCTGGTGGACAACGGCGGAGCGAACCAGAACGAGTTATGGGCCGCGTTCGCCAAGCGCGGGCTGGGTTTCAGCGCCACGTCTCCGGCCAGCAGCACGACAACGGGATTGTACGAGTCGTTCGATTTGCCGGATGATTTTCGGATCAATCCCACGACCGGACTCACCAGCGGCGGACAGATCGGCGGGCCGTTCACGGCGGCGTGCCAGAATTATTCCATTGCCAATGCCGGGAGCAATGTCCTCACCTGGGTGGCCGCCGTTACTCAGCCCTGGGTGACTCTGGGCAGTACGGGCGGAACGCTGCCGGTCGGAAGTGGTGGTTCGGTGAGTGTCTGCCTCAATGCTTCCGCCAACACTCTGCCGGCGGGCAACTACTCGGCCTCGGTGAACTTCTCGAATCTGACCAGCGGTCGCAGCTTCACCCGCAGCGTCAGTCTGGTCATTACTCCGCCGCAGGTGATCTTCTATTCGTTGGATTCGGATCCGGGTTGGACCCGGCAGGGCGAGTGGGCTTTTGGCAAACCTGCTGGCTTGGGCGGAACCTCCTTTGGGTTTCCGGATCCTGCTTCGGGGTACACGGGATCGAATGTCTTTGGCATCAATCTTAACGGTGATTACTCCACCGTCGTGGGCGGTCCATACTATCTCACGACCGGCCCGATCAATTGCTCCGCGTTCACGACGATGCGGCTCCAGTTTCAACGGTGGTTGAATGCGGATTATCAAAACTATGTCTTCGCCACTGTGGAGATTTCCACCAACGCCACCACTTGGAGCATGGTTTGGAGCAACGGCACCTCGACCGTCGCCGACTCCGCCTGGACGCCGGTGTTGTACGACATCTCCTCCTACGCCGACCGCAAGTCATCGGTGTATCTGCGCTGGGGACACAGCGTGGGTTTGAGCGGTGCCTTTGCCTATTCGGGTTGGAACCTGGATGACATTGCGCTGCTAGGGATTCCAGCGGCATCGAGGTATCTGCTGCTGCCCGGCAGCGTGCCGGAAAACGCCGGCGTGCTGCCCAACGCGGGCAGCGTGCAACTGGTGGCCGCCCTGCCGACGAATCTGGTCGTGGCGCTGACTTCCAGCGTTCCGGCGCGAATGACCGTGCCCGCGACTGTGACCATTCTGGCGGGCCAACTTTCCGCGACATTCGATCTAACCGTGGTGGACAACTCGATCAATGACGGCGACCAATTGCTTTCAGTGACCGCGAGTGGGGATGGTTATCCTGATTTCGCCGCCACCGTGCTGGTTGTGAACGATGAAACGCCGCCGGTGGTCACCGCGCAACCGGCCAGTGTCAGTGTTTCTCCGGGCGGCTCGGCGACGTTCAGTGTCAGCGCCTCCGGCAAAGCACCCTTGAGCTATTTCTGGCGGCGCAACGGCGTCATCATTCCCGGGGCAACGGCGGCAAGTTATACCACCAACAATGTGGCGGTGGCGGCTTCTGGCAGTCTCTACAGTTGTCTGGTCTCAAATGTTTTCGGCAGCGTGCCCAGCTCCAACGCCGTGCTGACCGTGATTTCCGCGCCCGCCAACGATCTCTGCGCCAATGCCACACTCATCACGGCCACGCGCTACACGAACACTCTTTCAACCACGAACGCCACTTCCACGGGTGATCCCGCCCCGAGTTGCGTCGGCAGCTTCGGCAAGGGGGTCTGGTATGTTTATACGGCACCGGCCAATGGTCAGTTGGTCGTAGATACGATTGGCAGTTTGTTTGACACAGGCCTGGGCGTTTACACCGGAACCTGCGCCACTCCGACCTTGGTGGGGTGCGATGACGACAGCGGCGGCAACCTGACTTCGTTGATTACTCTGACCGTGACCGGCGGAACTGCGTACCGCATCCTGGCGGGTGGATTTGGCGGATCTTCCGGCATATTGGTCTTTCACACCGCATTTACTTCCAGCGCTGTGCCGCCGACGATCACGGTGCAACCTGCCGGTCTCACCGTGCCCAGCGGGAACAGTGCGACGTTTAGCGTGACAGCGACGGGTTCAACTCCGTTGAGTTATTTCTGGTCACGCAACGGCACGCCGATCACCGGCGCGAATGCCTCGACTTACACGACGAACAACGTGCAGTTGACTGATTCCGGCACGGTCTTCAGTTGTCTGGTGAGCAATGCCTTTGGCAGTGTTCCCAGTTCCAACGCGGTGCTCACGGTGGTCACGTCCTCACCCGCCATCACGCAGCAGCCGGCGAGTTTGACGGTGTTCGCCGGCGGCACGGCCACCTTCGACGTCATCGCCACCGGTTCACAACCGTTGAGTTACTACTGGCAGCGCAATGGTTCGCCGATCCCGGGTGCGAATGGTTCAAGTTATACAACCAACAACGTGCAGTTGGCCGACTCGGGAAATCTGTTCAGTTGTCTGGTCAGCAATGTCTATGGCTTCCGACTCAGTTCCAACGCGGTGTTGTCGGTGTCGCCTGGGCCGATTGCGCTGGCCGGTGATTATCTCTATCTGCCCATTGAGAGTAACGGCGTGTTTGTGGCGAACAATTCGGGCGGCCGATTCAATGCAGCGGGCACCGGTGGCTCAGCGGGGGTGGACTTCTGGTATCCGGGAGTGCCGGTCTATAACTACGTCGTGGCGGTGGCCGGAGTGAACTATGTGAATGGAAATTTCTTGAGCCGCAGCGTGACCAACCTGAGCGTCGCCGGTCTCCAACATGCCTTGATCAACGCCGTCGTGCGGCCGGGTTTGAGTTATGCCCGGGATATTTCTTTTGCCAGCGGCAGCAAGGTGATCAAGATCGTGGACACGTTGCAAAATACCAGTGCGGTCGCGTTGACCAACCTGGTGACCCTGGACACCACCGATCCGGATCAGGATTCGGTCAGCGGTTCTACGTTCGCCACGCTCAACGACGTCGTTTCCGTGCTGGCCAGCAATGACCTCGTGCTTGCCTCCGGGCCGGTGACGGGACTGACTCTGGGTTTCGGCAGTGACGCGGGCTTTCGGATTCCCAGCGTAAATGGCTTCAACAACGTGGACGCCTATGCCCAGTTGGCCGTCATAGATCCGAACGGTGCTTCGGCCGACATAGACATCAACCTGGCCCATAACTACGGAACCCTGCCACCCGGCCAGACGCAAAGTGTGACCTGGTTCATGGTATTTGGGACTTCGCCCGCCGAAGTCACCAACGCCTTCGCCGCCAATTCCGGGTTTGCTCCCGTCATCGCCAATCAACCCGTAAGCCAGCGCGTCTCGCCTGGCTGTGGGGTCTCCTTCAGCGTGCTCGCGGGCGGAGCTGGCCCCGTCAATTATCAGTGGTGGCGAGATGGTTTTTCACTGGCCGGACAGACCAACTCTACTTTGACGCTGAGTAATCTTGCCCTGGCAGACTTTGGCAATTACTTCGTCGTGGTCGGGAATGGTTTTGGTTTCACCACCAGTTCCAACGCGGCGCTGACTCCCAACCATCCGCCAACAACCGTGCAGGACATCGTTCAGCGCAATCCAAATGGCGACGTGAAAGTCCAGGTGGCGGCGTTGCTTTCCAACGACTCCGATCCCGATGGCGACCCGGTGAGTTTCGTTGGCGTAAGTTCCAACTCCGTCGCCGGCGGTTCCGTGAGCTGGAGCGGCAATTGGGTTTATTATTTGCCGCCCATTGGTTACACCAATTCCGACGCCTTCACTTACACGGTCAGCGACGGTTTGTGCGGCCCGCCCGCCACCGGCACCGTGCTGGTGCAGGTGATGACGCCGCTTGGCCCGTCGCACAACTTTACCATCCAGGCACTGCCGGATGGTTCCCTGCGGCTGCTTTTCGCGGGAATTCCCGGCTGGACATACCGTGTGCAATTCGCCGACGCGCTCCCGCCGACCAACTGGCTTGACCTGGCCGTGCGCACGGCGGACACGCTTGGCGTTTATGAATTAATAGACGCGCCACCGACGAACGCGCCTTCACGCTTCTATCGTTCCGTGTCGCCGTAGGACAAATGAAACCACAACCAAATATGAACCACTCCAAACATTATCTGGCCTTGATCGTCTTGTCCGCCTGGGTCACGCGCGCTGCCGCCGTGGACTTTTTCACGTTTAACAATATCAACGCGGCCATTCCGGATGGCCAGCCCGCCGGCGTCAGCGACGGGCAGACCGTGGCTTCCGGCATCAACCAGATCGCGGCGGTCGCCGTGAGTCTGAACATTTCCGGCAACTTCAACGGCGACCTCTATTGCCACCTGCAATTCAACAACGCGCTGGCCGTGTTGCTCAACCGTTCCGGGCGCACCGCCGCGAACCCGTTCGGCTACGATGACAGCGGGTTTAGCCTCACCTTGAGCGACACGGCTGCCGCCGGGAACATTCACACCTATCGCGGGGTGGTGACTCCGGGAGCAGGTTTACCGCTCACCGGCACCTGGCAGCCGGATGGCCGGATCACCAGTCCCGCCTCAGTGCTGGAGACCGATCCCGCGCTGGCCGGCTTGAGTGGTTTCAACGGCATGAACCCCAATGGCCAGTGGACGCTGTTCGTGGCTGACCTTTCCTCCGGCGGCACGAGCGTGTTGAACAGTTGGGGGTTGATCATCACCGCCGTGCCCGAGCCGTCGGTTTCCGCGCTGGCCACCTTTGGGATCAGCGCGTTTTCCTTTTTAATTTTGCGCGGGCGGCGGTGAATCTTTTTGTCGCGATTTTTTCCGTCATCCTCGTCTTCGTTCTCAAATTGCCTTTGTTTCGTGAGATGAGGACGAACGATGGCTCACTCACTTCTATTGAGGCTCGGCAAATAGGGTGACACGGATCCGCTCTGAAGCGGAGCGCGGCGTTCACGCCGCTTCACCTCACAAACTACAAGCGGGCCGGGATTTTTCCACGGCCATCTGTTTGCGGACACTGAAGCGGCTCCGTCACTCAATTATACGAGCCTCAATAATCAAACCTCCGGCCCTTTCCCTGCCGATTTGCTGCTTCCGTTGCCGCACCCGTTTGTTTAGATTCCACCGACATGTTTCGTCTGCAAAAATATCTCTGGCTGCTGCTGTTCGCGCTGGCTGGAGTCGTCCCCGCCCAGGCCGCGAGCACGGCGGAGAAACGATCCTTCAACGTTGCGGCGGCGGCTTTCAACCTGGGTTCCTGGGACTACGCGGAAACCAATTTTGCGCTGTTTCTGCAAAAGTATCCGGTGTCGGAACACGCGGCGGAGGCGGTTTTGCTGGAGGCGCAGGCGCGGTTTTATCTGCGGCAGTATGACGGTGCCTTGACGTTGCTCGCGGTGCATCGGGAGCAGGCGGGCGGTTGGGCGGATCAGTTTGATCTGTGGACCGGCGAGGCGCAGTTCGCTGCCGGACGGCTGGCGGTAGCGGCCGAAGCGCTGGCGCATCTGGCGGAACAATTTCCCAACTCGACGAATCTTTTCCGCACCACGCTTCGCGAGGCCGAAGCCCGCGCGCGGTTGTCGCAGTGGGCACGAGTAATTCTTCTTCTGCAAACCCCGGGCGGCACGTTCCAGCGGGCGATCCAAGCGGGAACGGTGAGCGAGTTGGCGGCGGCCGGGTATTTGATCCTGGGCGAGGCCCAGTTTGCCGAGCGCGATTTGGCAGGCGTGCAGCGCTCGCTCGAATGGCTGGCGCCCCGGGAACTGAGTCCGGCGGCAGCCTGGCGGCGCAGCTATTTGCAATGCCGCGTGCAACAGGCCGAAGGTGATTTTTCGGCGGCGCTCGTCAGTGCCGAAGCGTCGGTGAAGCTGGCGCGTGCCGCCAAGGATGCGCTGTTCCTTTCCGAAAGCATGGCGTTGCAGGCGGGCATCCTGGAACGGTCCAGCCGCCTGGCGGAGGCGGCCGAGGTGTTGAAAAACAATCTGGCTCCCGACGTACCGGCGGATCGCCAACGGACGGCTCTGTTGAAGATTGCGGAACTGAGCCTGAAGCTGGATAAGATCGCCGAGGCCGCGCAGACGCTGGAAAAGTTTTTGAGCCAGCAGACGAACGCTGCGGCCAACGAGACGGCCTGGCTTACGCTGGGCGAACTGCGGCTGAAACAGTTCGTTGCGGATGCGGCCGACACGAACCGGCTGGCCGAGGCGGAAAGTTGTTTCGGCAAGCTGCTGCAAGAGTTTCCGGAAAGTGTGCTGACGGGCAAAGCGTGGCTGGATGCGGGCTGGTGCTGGTGGCTGCGGGGTCGTTATGCAGAAGGTCGGGATGCTTTTCAAAAGGCTGCCGGACGGCTGCCGGTTTCCGAGGATCAGGCCGTGGCGCGGTTCAAGTGGGCGGACAGCCAATTCGCGCTTCAGGATTTTTCGGGGGCGCTTACCAACTATGAGTGGCTGGTCGAAAATTATTCCGGCGCGGCGGACATCAAAGAACGCTTGCTGGAACCGGCGTTGTATCAAACCGTGCGGGCCGCGCTGGCGGCGGGCGATCTGGTGGCGGCGACCAATGCCCTCGGGAAAATTCTGACATGGTATCCGCAGGGTTTTGCCGGTGACCGCAGCCTGCTGCTGACCGGCCAGGGGTTCAGCCGGGAGAAAGACCCGGCGCGGGCGCGGGAATTGTTTGCGCGGTTTAAGGAGATGTATCCGACGAATGCACTGGCGGCCGAGGTGCGGCTGGCGGTGGCGCGGAGTTTCGAGCGGGAAAACAACTGGGACGCGGCGATCACGAATTACGATACGTGGCTCGGCTGCTTCACCAATCATCCGGAGCAGCCGGCGGTGGAGTTCAGCCGGGGGTGGGATCATTACCGGGCGGGCCGCGACACCAATGCATTCGATTTGTTCACCAATTTCGTCGCGCAATTTCCTGCGCATCCGCTGGCGCTTCAGGCGCAGTGGTGGATCGGGGATTATTTTTTCCGGCAGGGCCGGTTTGTGGACGCCGAGGGGAATTACCGGCTGGTGTTCTTGAGCACCAACTGGCCGCCGTCGGAGTTGACGTTTCAGGCGCAGATGATGGCGGGACGGGCGGCACTGGCCCGCTACAAGTACACGGATGCGACAAATTATTTTTCCCAACTGGCGGTCAATACGAACTGCCCGCGGGCGCTTCAGTTCGAGGCCACGTTTGCCTGCGGCGATGCGCTCATGTCGCGGACGGACACCGACGCCACCAATCGTCCGGCGGATCTCCGGGAGGCCATTGACTGGTTCAGTTCCATCGCACAAAAATTTCCAACGAACGCGCTGGCACCGGCCGCTTGGGGACGCATCGGCGACTGTTACAAGGATCTGGCGACCTTTGACAAGAATCATTTTTACGAACTGGCTGCAAATGCCTATCAGCAGGTGCTGAACCTGCCGCAGGCTTCGGTGGCGGCGCGCAGTCAGGCCAAGGTGGGCCTGGGGATTTTGGCAGAAAAAGAGGGGCAAACCATGGAGGGTGACGCGCAGGCGGACCGGCTTCGGCAGGCGCTGGCGGAGTATCTGGATGTGGTATTGGGAAAGGATTTGCGCGAGGGCGAGCAGCGGGATTTGTTCTGGGTCAAGGAAGCCGGCTTGAAGGCGTTTCGTTTGTCGGCGGAGGATCTGCACGACGGGCCGCAGGCTTTGAACCTCTGCACCAATCTGGCCGAGGCGGTGCCGCAGTTGCGTCCGGTGTTTGAGGCCAGGGCCGCCAAACTGAGCGAGCATCTGGGCAACCCCAAGCCCGAGCCGGCAAGTTTGACACACTGAGATTCCACAGTTAGTTTCACCCGAGTTAATTTACAATGGACACGAACATCATCAACGAACCGGTCATCGCCATCACGGAGAACGCTGCGGCGGAAATCAAATCCATGGCGGAGAATCCGGACAACCAGGGAAAATTTCTGCGCGTGTACGTGGAACAGGGGGGCTGTTCCGGGATGCAGTATTCAATGACCTTCGATGAAAAGCGGCCCGATGATCTGGCCGTGGAAATGCATGGCGTGGCGGTGCTGGTGGATCCGTTCAGTGCGAAATATCTGCGCGGAACTGTGGTGGATTTCAGCGAGGCGCTGACGGGTGGCGGTTTCAAACTCAACAATCCGAACG
>JANYDP010000253.1 GCA_025363535.1 Verrucomicrobiota bacterium
CGAATTCACGCTCCACGCCTCGCACGAACTCAAGACGCCGCTCACCGTCCTGCACGGCGAACTGGAAACCGCGCTGACCGAAAATAATCTTCCCGCCGCTCAGCGCGACCGTCTCGCCAGCCAACTTGATGAAATCCAGCGCCTCACCAAAATTGTGGACGGCCTCACGCTGCTGACCAAGGCCGACGCCGGGCAGATCACATTGAAGGCCGAGCCGCTCGCACTGGACGAAATTGTCCGCGACGTTTTCGCCGACGCGCAGATTTTAGCCAAGCCTGCGAACCTTTCCGTAAATCTGGCCGCGTGTGAACCCACCACCATTTGCGGCGACCGCCATCGCCTGCGCCAACTACTGCTGAACCTGGCGGACAACGCGATCAAATACAATCAGCCCGGCGGCACGGTGGAATTTGCGCTGCGCCGCGCTGATGCCGCGACCGCCGAACTCACCGTGACCAACACCGGCGCGGGGATTACGCCGGAGATTTTGCCGCGCGTGTTCGACCGTTTTTTTCGTGGCGACCCCGCGCATAGCGGCGAGGTGGAAGGCTCCGGCCTTGGATTGAGCATTGCGCAGTGGATTGTTTCCGCGCATAAAGGCACGGTCAAAATTGAATCCGTGCCGAACCAACTGACCACCGTGACCGTGCGCCTGCCACTGAATTAAGCAATGCAACATCTAACATTCAATATTCGACGTCGAACATCGAAGGCGGCGGCAGCATCGCGTGCAGCCCGCGTTGGGCGTTGGGTGTTGAATGTTCAATGTTCAATGTTCTTCTGTTTTTTGCTCCTGTTCGTCGGCTGCGCGCGCTTTGAACCCAAGCCCATTTCCGCCGCGCACACCGCCGCCGAACTCGAGGGTCGTTCGCTCACCAACGCCGCGTTGAAAACCTTTCTCGAAAAAAATCTACAGCGCGAGCTGACGAACTGGCCGCCCGCGCGGTGGGACTTGGATCAACTGACGCTCGCCGCATTTTATTATCACCCCGATCTCGCTGTGGCCCGCGCGCAGTGGAACGTGGCGCAGGCGGGCGACAAAACCGCCGGGGGCCGGCCCAATCCGACCTTGAGCCTCACGCCCGGATTCGACGCGACCCACAACCCCGGACTCTCGCCGTGGTTTCCGGGCCTCAGTTTTGATCTGCCGCTGGAGACCGCTGGCAAACGCGGGCATCGCATCGCCATCGCCGAGCAGCTTTCCGAATCTGCACGGTTCAATCTGGCCGCCGTCGCGTGGCAGATTCGCGGCAACCTTCGCACGCGTCTGCTCGACTTCATGGCGGCGTACGAGCGCAGGGAGTTGTTGCAGGGGCAGCTTTCCATTCAGGAACAAATCGGGACGCTGCTCGAACAACAGGCGGCGGTGGGCGCGATTGCCAAATCCGAACTCGCCTCGCGGCGGGTGGCGTTGCAAAAGGCGCGGCTGGATCTGGCCGATGCCGCCAGCCAAATGATCGAAGCGCGTGCGCGCGTGGCCGAGGCGGTTGGCATTCCACTGCACGTACTCGACGATGCTGAACTGGCGTTGGCACCGTTGAAGGATTTCATTTCACCCGGCGATTTGACCTCCGCCGAAGTCCGCCGCACCGCGTTGCAAAATCGCGCGGACATCCTGGGCGCGCTCGCCGATTACGCGGCGTCACAAGCGACGCTGCAATTGGAAATCGCCAAACAATATCCCGATGTGCATCTCAATCCGGGCTATCAATTTGATCAGGGCGACAACAAGTGGTCGCTCGGATTCACCTTTGAGTTGCCGATCCTCAATCAGAACCAAGGTCCGATTGCTGAAGCCGCCGCGCGTCGCGCTGAAGCCGCCGCGAAATTCAACGCGGTACAGGCGAAGGCGCTGATGGAAATCGAGCGCGCCACCGCAGTCCTCCAGGTGAGTGGGAAAAATCTGGCGACCCTGCAATCGCTCGCCGAGGCGCAGGCACAGCAGCGCGAAGCCGTCGAAGCGCAGCTCAAGGCGGGCGCGCTGGAGCAACTTGATTTGTTGAATGCGCGACTGGAATTCACCAGCGCGCAACTGGTGCAGCTGGATGGTCAGGTGAAATTCCAGCAAGCCGCCGCCGCGCTGGAGGACGCCGTGCAAATGCCCATCGCCTTGATGAAATCTTCCGTGATCGAACCTGCACCCGCATCGGCAATGAAGGAGACCAAACCGTGAAACGAACTTTTCTATTTATCATCATCGGGGCCGTGCTGGGTGGCGGAGGCGTCTGGCTGTGGCAGCACAATGAAGCTGCCGAAACCGTATCCGCAAAACCTGCCGCCGAGGAAGGTGACAAACCAAGCGTCTCGCGGGACGCAGACGGCAACGCGGTTGTCACTATGAGCGACGAACTGCAAGGTGACGCCGGCATCGTCGTGGCCAATCCCGAAGCGGCGCAAATCGCACCGGAGTTGAAGGGCTATGGCCGCGTGCTGGATCCCGCGCCGTTGGCAGCCTTGCTCAATGAACTGGCTTCCGCCCGCGCTGCGGTCAGTGCTTCCAGCAACGAACTCGTGCGCCAGAAAACTCTGGCGGAGCAGGGGAACGGCTCGACGCGCGCGTTGCAAACGGCGGAAGCGTCTGCGCTGCGCGATGGGCTGGTGGTGCAATCCGCCCAGGACCGACTGGCCTTGTCGTGGGGCAAGGTGGTGGTGGAACAAAAAGATTTACCCGGATTCGTTCAATCGTTGCTGTCACAGGCGACAGTGCTGGTGCGGATTGATTTGTCCGCCGGAGAAAATTTGCCGGCGTTGCCGGTGGGTGCGCGGATGGAAACATTGTCGGGTAATTCGGTGACGGCGGATTTTCTCGGCGCGGCGACGGGTGTTGATCCGCTGACGCAAGGGCGGGGTTTTATTTTTCTGGCGAAGCCCGGCGCGACGCCGCTCACGGCGGGCGAAGCGGTCGTTGGGTTTTTGAAACTGCCGGGCGAAGCGGTGGCTGGCGCGATCATTCCCCGCGCCGCCGTGGTGCGGACGGAAGGCAAGGGCTGGGCTTATGTCTTGAGTGAAACCGGCGGTGCGTTCACGCGGAAAGAAATCGCATTGGATCATCCGACGGAAACGGGCTGGTTCGTCGCCAACGGCATCACGGCGGGCCAGCATGTGGTGGTGACCGGCGCGCAGATGTTGCTCTCCGTGGAATTGAAACCCGCCGAGTCCGCCGCTCCGGTGAATTAACTCGCACTCATGCTGAACCGCATCGTTCATTTTTCGCTGAAGTTTCGCGGCGTGGTCATCGCGCTCGCGTGCCTGCTGACCGGGTATGGGATTTTTGTTTCCTACCACGCCAAGCTCGACGTGTTTCCGAATTTCGTTCCGCCGCAGGTCACGGTGGAAACCGAGGCGCCCGGACTTTCGCCCGAACAGGTGGAGGTGCTGGTGACGCGTCCGCTGGAAAACACGATCAACGGCCTGGGCAACATGGCGTCGCTGCGGTCCGAATCCATTTCCGGCCTGTCGGTCATCACGGCGGTTTTCAAGGAGGGCACGGACATCTTCATCGCGCGGCAGATGCTCGCGGAAAAGCTGGTCACGACTGCCGGGGAACTTCCCGCCGGCGTGAAGACGCCAACGATGACGCCGCTCACTTCGTCCACGATGGATTTGCTGAAGATCGGATTGGTGGCGGAAAAACTTTCGCCGATGGAGTTGCGGACGCTGGCCGACTGGACGATCAAACCGCGGCTGCTCTCGGTGCCCGGTGTGGCGCGCTGCATCGTGTTCGGCGGCGACGTGCGGCAGTTGCAAATCCAGGTGCGGCCGGAGCGGTTGCTGGCGTTCGGTCTTTCCATTGCGGACGTGTTGAGCGCGGCGCGGGTTTCGACCGGCGTAATGGGCGCGGGGTTTGTGGAGAACGCGAACCAGCGCATCCTCATCCAGACCGAAGGCCAGTCGCTGACGGCTGAGACGTTGGGCGAAATCGTCGTGGCGTCGAACGCCGGCCAGAGCGTCCGGCTCAAGGACGTGGCGACGGTGGGCGAAGCGGCGGAACCGAAATTCGGCGACGCGCTCATCATGGGACGGCCGGGAATTTTGCTGTCGCTGTCCAGCCAGTACGGCGCGAACACGATGGACGTCACGGTGGCGCTGGAGGCGGCGTTGAAGGAACTGCAACCGATCTTCGCGAAGGAAGGTGTGACCGTGTATCCGGCGATGCATCGGCCCGCGACGTTCATCGAACATTCACTGACCAACATCGAACACTCGCTTTACATCGGCGGCGTGCTGGTGGCGCTGGTGTTGTTTGTTTTCCTCGGCCATTTCCGTACGGCGTTCATTTCCATCACCGCGATTCCACTGTCGCTGCTGACGGCGATTGTGCTGCTCGACAAATTCGGCGTGACGCTGAACACCATCACGCTCGGCGGCCTGGCCATCGCCATCGGCGCGGTCGTGGACGATGCGATCATTGACGTGGAAAATATTTTCCGACGATTGCGGGAAAATCAATCGCTTGCCACGCCGCGTCCCGTTTTCAACGTGGTGTTCGACGCCTCCATCGAAGTCCGCAGCGCGGTGGTGTATGCGACGTTCATCGTCGCGCTGGTTTTTTTGCCGGTGCTGACGATGACGGGTTTGCAAGGAAGTTTTTTTGCGCCGCTCGCGTTGAGTTACATCCTCGCGATCATGGCGTCGCTGGCCGTGGCGCTGACGCTGACGCCGGCGCTGGCCTATTTATTTTTCGAGTACGGAAAACACGACGCGGACGAAACTCGGCTGCAACGCTGGCTCAAATCCACTTACCACCGCAGCCTCACCCTCGTTGCGCGCTGGCCGGGATTGATGATCGGGGCGGTCGCGGTCATCTGCGTGCTGGCATTGACGCGGCTGGCGGCGCTTTCGGGCGGGGAACTTTTGCCGGCGTTTCGCGAAGGCCACTTTGTCATCCAGGCCCAGGCGGTGCCGGGAACTTCGCTGCCGGAAATGCTGCGCATCACCAGCCTCATCAGCCAGGAACTGCTCGCGAAAAAAGAGATCGCCACCGCCGAGGTGCAGATCGGCCGCGCGGAGCAGGGCGAGGACACCTGGGAACCGAACCGTTGCGAATTTCATGTGGAGTTGAAGGAGGGCGTGCCGGGGAAGCGGCAGGCGACGTTGATGGAAGAGTTGCGCGAGATTCTCGACGGTATTCCCGGCATTCAATCCGAGGTCGTGACGTTTCTCGGCGACCGCATCAGCGAAACCATCACCGGCGAAACCGCCCCGGTGGTCGTGAATGTTTTTGGTGATGACCTGGACGTGATTGACGACAAGGCGCGGGAAGTGGCGCAAGTGCTCGGCGGCGTTTCCGGCGCGAAAGATGTGCAGGTGAAATCGCCGCCCGGCGCGCCGCGACTGGCCGTGCGGTTGCGGCCCGCCCGGCTGACGCAATTTGGTTTTCGCCCGGTCGAAGTCATGGAAGCGATTCAATCGGCGTATCAAGGCGTCGTCGTGGCTCAGGTGCATGAAGGCAGCCGCGTGACGCCGGTGACGGTCATTCTCGATGCCACGCACCGGCGCGAACCGGAGGAGATTGGTTCGCTGATGTTGAAAAATTCCCAGGGGTTGAACCTGCCGCTGAAAGAGTTGGCGGAAATTTATCTAACCACGGGGCGCTACTCGATCTTGCACGATGGCGCGAGTCGTCGCCAGGTCGTGACGTGTGCGCCGCAAGGCCGCGACGTGGGTTCGTTCGTGGATGACGCAAAAAAACAAATCGCCGGCAAGATCAGTTTTCCCAAAGGCGTATATGCCGTGTTAAGTGGCGAGGCGCAACAGGCGGAGCAGGCGCAACAACAACTGCTGGTGAACTCGGCAGTGGCCGGCGTGGGTATCCTACTGCTGCTCATCGTCGTGACGGGCAACTGGCGGAACCTGCTGCTGATTTTGGCGAACGTGCCGTTCGCGCTGGTGGGCGGCGTCATGGCAATGTGGCTGACCAACTGGCTGGGCGGCGCGGGTCAAGGTGGACTGACTATTGGTTCGCTCGTCGGCTTCGTGACCTTGTTTGGCATCACGACGCGCAATTCCATCATGCTGATTTCACACTACGAACATCTCGTGAACGTGGAAGGCCTGACGTGGGGAATGGCCGCGGCGATGCGCGGAGCGGCGGAGCGGGTGATTCCCATTTTGATGACCGCCATTGTGACGGCGCTGGGTCTGTTGCCGCTCGCGCTCGGCACCGGCGAGGCGGGCCGCGAGATCGAGGGGCCGATGGCGATCGTGATTCTCGGCGGGCTGATTACTTCGACGCTGCTGAACCTGCTCGTGCTGCCGACGCTGGCGTTGCGCTACGGGAGCTTCAAAACCGGAAAGCCAGTCCGGTAATTCTTTCTGAGCCGGAACCATTGTTTTGAACCACGAAATACACGAACCACACGAAAGGAAAACCCAGCGGATCCGGCGGGGCTAGCATTCACCGGCTGCAAAGAATGGCGGCACCTTTGTGTGGCCAGTAAAATGCCAGCACTAGTTTCCCCGGCCAGTTATTTTCGTGTGGTTCGTGTATTTCGTGGTTAATCCCTCTGCATCGTTTCGG
>JANYDP010000298.1 GCA_025363535.1 Verrucomicrobiota bacterium
CAGCGCGCGTTCGTCCGTGCCGCCGATGTACATGCCCGGCTTTTTGCGGACGGCTTCCAGACCCTCGAGTTTTCCGAGCTGCGCGGAACCATAATCCGCTTGGATCGCGGGGTTCGACGGCGCATTTTTTTCTTCAGTCAAATCAGAGCTGTTGGACATAAATTGGGTGCGTCAGCGCCGGTTTTTCCGGGCTGATAAGCTGCCCGAAAGAATAGAAATTTTGGCCGGTTCACACAATGTTTATTTCCGCCAATTTCGGACGGAAAACACCATTACTTGTGGACGTTTTTCCTTGCCAGCCTGACATATTGTGTGCGGCTCAAACCCGACTGCTGAGTCATTCTGTCGTGAAATCCCGCTTGCTTTGCGTCCCGCGAACTTTAATTTCGCCAGATGTCTTTGAATGGAAATACGCTCGCACATCCTGATCAATTTGTTCAACGCCACCTCGGCCCGCGTCCCGCCGAGGTCGCCGAAATGCTCAAGCAACTCGGCTTCGCAAATCTTAACGAACTGATTGACTCCGCCGTCCCCCAAAAAATCCGCCTCAGCCAGCCGCTGAATCTTCCCACCGCGCAAAGCGAACACGGCGCATTGCGCGATCTGAAATCCATCGCGGTGCAAAACCAGGTCTTTCGCTCGTTCATTGGCATGGGCTACTACGATTGCATCACGCCGCCGGTCATCCAGCGCAGCGTCCTCGAAAATCCCGGCTGGTATACGCAATACACGCCGTATCAAGCCGAAATTTCTCAAGGCCGTCTCGAATCGCTCTTGAATTTCCAGACGATGGCCAGTGAACTCACCGGCCTCGACATCGCCAACGCCTCCATGCTCGATGAAGCCACTGCGGCCGCCGAAGCGATGACGATGTCCTCGCGTTTGAAAGATGGGCGCAACGTCTTCTTCATTTCTGAAACGTGCCATCCGCAAACGATTGAAGTCGTCTCCGCGCGGGCGAAGGCTTTGGGAATTGAAGCGGTTGTCGGCAGCGCGGAAACTTTTGCGTTCTCCGAAAATGTTTTCGGCGCGCTCGTGCAATACCCCGACACGTTCGGCGCGATTCACGATTACGCGCCGTTCGTTGAGAAGGCGCACACCGCTGGCGCGATGGTCACGGTCGCCACCGATCTGCTCGCGCTCACACTCATCAAGCCGCCTGGCGAATTTGGCGCGGACATCGCCGTCGGCAGCGCGCAACGCTTCGGTGTGCCGCTCGGTTACGGCGGACCGCACGCGGCCTTCTTCGCTACGCGGGACGAATTCAAACGCCAGATGCCCGGACGAATCGTGGGCGTGTCGAAAGATTCACGCGGTAAACCCGCGCTACGGCTTGCGCTCGGCACCCGCGAGCAACACATCCGTCGCGAAAAAGCCACCAGTAACATCTGCACCGCCCAGGCGCTGCTCGCCAACATGGCCTCGCTTTATGCCTGTTATCACGGGGCGGAGGGACTGAAGCAGATTGCCCAACGGATTCACGCGTTGACCGAAGTTCTGGCAACGGGTCTGGAGCGGCTTGATTATGCGGTTGCCACCACGCCGCGCTTTGACACTTTGAAGATCAATCTCGGCGACAAGAAGTCCGCCGAGATTCTGAAGATCGCTGAAGCGCACCGGATGAACTTGCGCGTGATTGACGAGCGCACCATCGGCGTTTCGCTCGACGAAGCCACCAGCGCGGCGGACATCGCTACTCTCCTGCAGGTGTTCAACGGCGACAAAGCGCCCGACTTCGCCATCGCCGATTTGACCGAACACGCTGCGCGCAACGCCAAGCACGCCTGCGACCGCACGTCGGATTATCTCCAGCATCCCGTCTTTAACCGCTACCACTCCGAGACCGAGATGCTCCGCTACATCAAGCGCTTGGAATCGCGCGACCTTTCGCTCACGGCTTCGATGATCCCGCTTGGCTCTTGCACGATGAAACTCAACGCCGCGGCGGAGATGTTTCCCGTGTCGTGGCCGGAGTTCGCGAAGATTCATCCGTTCGCGCCGATCAAGCAGACGCGCGGTTATCAGAAGCTTTTTGAACAACTCGAAACCTGGCTCGCGGAAATCACCGGGTTCGCCGGCATTTCGCTCCAGCCCAACGCCGGTTCGCAGGGCGAATACGCCGGGTTGCTCGTCATCCGCGCGTATCACGAATCGCGCGGCGACACGCATCGCAACGTCTGTCTGATTCCGACCTCCGCACACGGCACGAATCCCGCCAGCGCCGTCATGGCCGGCATGAAAGTCGTCGCCGTCGCGTGCGACACGAACGGCAACATTGACGTCGCCGACCTGCGTGCCAAAGCCGAGGTGCACAAGACCGATCTCTCCTGCCTCATGGTCACCTATCCCAGCACGCACGGCGTGTTCGAGGAAACCATCCGCGAGATTTGCGAAATCATCCACGCGAACGGCGGCCAGGTTTACATGGACGGTGCGAACATGAACGCCCAAGTGGGCCTCACCAGCCCCGGCTTCATCGGCGCGGACGTCTGCCATTTGAATCTGCACAAGACGTTTTGCATTCCGCACGGCGGCGGCGGGCCGGGCGTCGGACCGATTGGCGTGGCGGAACATCTCGTGGAGTTCCTGCCCGGCCACAACGTCATCAATCTAGGCGGCGAAAATCCAATTGGTGCAGTCGCCGCCGCGCCGTGGGGCAGCGCGAGCATTCTTTTGATCAGCTGGGCCTATATCAAGATGATGGGCGGCGCCGGCCTGACGCAGGCAACCCGGATCGCCATCCTGAATGCGAACTATATCGCCAAAAGACTGAATGATTCCTTCCCGGTGCTCTACCAGGGCCGTAACGGGACGGTCGCGCACGAGTGCATCCTTGACCTCCGCCGGGTGAAGCGCGACGCGGGCATTGAGGTGGACGACGTCGCCAAACGGCTGATCGACTATGGCTTCCACGCGCCGACCACCTCATGGCCGGTCATTGGCACTCTCATGATCGAGCCAACCGAGAGCGAATCGAAGGCTGAGATCGACCGCTTCTGCGATGCCATGATCGGCATTCGCGCCGAAATCTCCGAGATCGAAAGCGGCGCCGCGGCCCGCGATCG
>JANYDP010000422.1 GCA_025363535.1 Verrucomicrobiota bacterium
ACCGGCAGTTGAGCGAACTGCTTCACGAGTGGAAACCACAAACGTCCCTGCCGCCGCGTTTTCAGGAGCAGGTATGGAAGCAAATCGACCGGGCGGAAACGCAGAAGCCTCATGGCACTCTGGCCGCGCTGATGCAATGGATTGATGCCGCGTTCCGCCGTCCGGCCTTGGCTACGGCGTATGTCGCCGTGCTTTTGTTCATCGGCTTGGGCGCGGGTTATTTGCAGGCGCAGGACAAGACGGCGCAGACTGAATCCAAGATGCGTGCGCTCTACGTGCAGTCCGTTGACCCGTATAAAGCCCCGCGCAACTGAATGAAACGTCCGTGGCTCATCATCTTTGGCGGCGTGGCGCTCGCCGTGTGCGCCTACCTTTGCATCTATTTTGGCAAAACAGCGGCAGAGCGTTCCGTGGAGCGGAGCAATCGCCCGGAGTTGGCGTGGCTGCAAATGGAATTCCATCTCACTGACGCGCAGTTGGCCCGCGTGATGGAGTTGCACAATGCCTACGCGCCAAAGTGCGATGAAATGTGCCGCGCCATTGACGCGAAGAACGCCGAAATTCAAAGGCTGCTCGCCGCCACGAACGTCATCACCCCGGAAATCAAACAAGCACTCGCCCAAGCCGCCGAGATTCGCGCCGAGTGCGAAACCTCCATGCTCGACCATTTCTACAAAGTTGCGCTGACCATGCCACCTGAACAGGGCAAGCGGTATCTGGATTGGGTGCAGTCACAAACTTTGAAGCCGAGCAGGATGATGCCCGGCGAATCGCCGTCCGCCGCCCAAACGAACAAGCCATGAATCCCGCCACGACCGACGACCAGGATCGGACGGACATGGCGCGGTTGACCGCCGGTCACGACGCGGCCTTGAACGATCTCATGGAGCGGCACGGCGAGAAATTGTTCCACTATCTGCTCCGCAGCTTGCAGAACGAAGATGACGCCGCCGATCTCGCGCAGGAAACTTTTGTGCGGGTTTATCAACACCGCGCAAAATTCGATTCCGCGCACAAATTCTCGACCTGGCTTTACACCATCGCGACTAATCTGGTGAAAAGCCGCTACCGCTACCGCACCCGGCATCCGCAGGTGTCTTTGGACGCGGAAAATGAAGCGACGGGCGAAAGTTTTCGTGAAAGCGTGCCCGAACACAACCCGACGCCCAGCGAATCGCTGCAAGGGACGGAGCGCGCGGAGGCCGTCCGCAAGGCTGTGGGCCAACTGCCTGACGAACTCCGCACGCCGCTCATCCTCGCGGAATACGAGGAGTTGTCGCACGCGGAAATCGGCGCGATCCTGGCTTGCACGCCCAAGGCGGTGGAGACGCGCATTTACCGCGCCCGAAAACTTTTGCGCGAAAACCTTGGCTGGCTTTTGGAGAGTTACGCCTGAGCACCGCGCAAAGCGGCATCCATCAACCCATCCACCAAACAGCACAAATTATGAAAACATCGAAACTGATAGCGGCATCGTTGGCAGTCGTGGCCCTCGCAGTCCTCGCGGTTGCCGCCAGCGGCTGCAAGGAAAAGTCTTCCACTCAAAGCGGCGGGCAGACCGTGAAATACACATGCAGTATGCACCCGGAAGTCGTGCAGGATAAACCCGGCAGTTGTCCGAATTGCGGCATGAAACTCATCGAAAAGCGCTGACCCGCTTATCGTTTCCAGCCGTCCCGTTGATGCAACATTCAGCGGGACGGTTTTTCTTTCCCGCGAGTGATTTCCCCGGCTGCGGCGTAATGAATAGTGAACGGTGCGAACAAAGCGCACCCCAACAAAAGCAAACGCTATGAAAAACACAAACTTGATCCTGACCCTGACCGCCGCCGTCGCTCTGCTCGCCTCGACCAGCCAGAGCAACGCGCAGAGCCGTGGCGATGATGGCATCGCCGCGTCGCCGAAGTTGCGCCAGTTCCTCAACGAGCGCGGCAAGCCGATGGTGAAAGGCTCTCGCTCAACCGAAGTGGTTTCGGTCGGCTATCGCGCCACGGGTGTGGACGGAATTACCGCCTCACCGAAGCTGCGCCAGATGATTGACAACAGCCGGGGCGTATTGAGCACGCCGGGAACGGTTGTCGCCAAAGTCGGTTATCGCGCGACGGGCGATGATGGCATTACGGCCTCCCCGAAACTCCGTCAATTCCTCGACGAGCGTAACGGCACTTACCAAATCGCACCGTTGAAGTGAGAAAACGCCCGGAGTTGCATCGCCAAACTGGAGGACGCGGTTCAAATCCGTCGCCCTCCAAATCAAACAATGAAAGCCAAAGCACAATTTCAACACGACGCGGGATTGAGCGGCATCTTACGCGAATGCAAGGTCGCCGCCACATTGCCGCCTCGTTTCCAAGAGAGCGTATGGCGTCGCATCGCGCGACTGGAGGAAGAACCTTCTGCCGTGGCGACATTGTGGATGGCTTGCGCTCGTTGGA
>JANYDP010000425.1 GCA_025363535.1 Verrucomicrobiota bacterium
CGACGATCTGCCACCACCCCGGCATTGATTCCGCGAACGAATGAGCGGCGTGCGCTCCTCTCAGCCGCGCCTGGGAGGAGCGTGGCGGATGGGGAGGGAGCTTGTCCCTCCTATCCTACATCTCCGAAAATCAGAGGCGCGGGTTTTCGCTGCGTATTCGATGTGTGACGGTGTGTGTGAACATACCGATTCATCGCTTTCGTGAATACGCGGCGCGGCTGTGCGTGTCAATTTTCTGCGTTCGCGGTTCAGCCCCCGGAGACGTTTCTTCGCCGCCTGCGATGTTCCAACAGCGAATGCGATCCGTGAAGTTGCAGGGCACGGAGGGCGTGGCGATACCACTCCGTTACCTCGTAAATCAGTCCGCGCTTTCGTCGTTCAAGCACGCCGCTGACTGTGAGAGCTTGAAGCACAGCTTTCGTTTTTTCGTCTGACTGCCCCGCCGCGATGGAACCGTTGTTCACGAGGCGGGAGATGATGGAAATGGCCGTTGGGAAATCGCGGGCGGTGTCCGTGATGCGCGAAAGGAGGTAGTAGCCGGACGCATGAGCAAGCGGCAAAGCGGCGCGCTCTCCGCAGTAGGCCAGAAACTCATTGATGATTTCCGCAGAGTGCTCCCGCATTTTGTCCAAAAATGTCAGAAGCCCGGAACGGGAATCAAAAATGTGCCGCGTAGAGGGGCGCGTTGAATTTCCATTCTCGCGCTCCCGTGGAAAACGGAAATTGTTCCTCCCTGTGAGTCTGTGCATGAGTTCCATGCGGATTCGCTGATTCGTTTTGGCGTAGATTTTCAGCGTTTCACCGGGCGAGATTTCCGCATTCAAAATCACGAGGTCATGTTCGCGCACAATTTCCGAATCCACGTTTTCGTAAATTCGCGCAGTGCGTTTCCTTCTCGTGTAGCTGTTGAAAAGCGGTTGCAGGTCATACACGACTTTCAGCGGGTCATCTGACAGCCATTCCCAATACGTTTCGACAGTTCCGAGGTTGTAGCGCGGCCCCGCGTGCGTCGTTCGTGCAATGTTGGATTCGCACGACTGGGCGAGTTCGTTGCTGAATGCGTTTTCAATGGCCTTCAAGTAGCGCCCAAGATGTCCGCGCCACCGCGACGGCTTCGCGTAGCTCTGCAATCGTCCTGATTGTGGAAGCCAGTTGTCTTCCGAGTCGTAAGCGGCTTCCGAATATGGTGCGAGGGGCAGGGGCGTGCGTTCCAACAATTCATGCGGCAATTCCTCTGGTATGGGGCGGTGCCGAACAAAGCGCGTTGGATTGATGGAAAGGTCTAGCGTTCCCTCACCCTCCAACCCGCCCGTGGCTTGCCGCACCTGCCAGTTGCAAGAACCCGCAATGAGCGGCTTGGTAATCTCGCGGGCATCGCCAGTTCGTGCATTGCCAAATCGCAGCGGTTCGCGGCGAATCTTCATTTTTACAAACGAGGCGTTTTCGGGCGGTAGCGTCGTCCGAAAAATCCAGCCGTGTGTGTCTCCGGCTTCCGCCCGCTGCCTCTGGCCTTCGTTCGCAGGCTGCGAAGCGCCAAGGTTGTAAAAAACGCCGTGCATGGTTTCCAAATCATCCGCGATCACCTTCCAACCGCTGATTTGGATTTCCACTTTATCCTGTCTGCCGGAATCCGGTGTTACGAGTGAACCAAACGTAAAAGGAGGGAGATACGTCACACATGTTGTTCTGCCTTGTGTTGTCACAACTCTACAAGAGGGGAATCACTCCCGCGTCCCCGCCCGCGATTCGGTGCAACCGGGAGCACCGGCCCCGCCACGTCACGCGGCGAGCGCGAGTTTCTTCACCCGTTGCACCGTGGAAAAGCTCTTGCCGGTAATCTTCACCGTGTTGCGCACCGATTGCCCGGCCCGAATCTGCCGCGCAATATCGCGGTGCTTCCCAAGCAAATCTGCGCTCGAAAGGCGGATGCCTTTTGGACGGCCAAGGACAACGCCTTTCCGTCTCGCTTCCGCAAGGCCGGAGTTGATGCGCTCGCGAAGTGTTTCGACTTCGTTCCGTGCCATCTCCGCGAGTAGGGCGAGCATGATGCCAGCGGCGGGATTCCGTTTGCCGTTCGCCAAGAGTGTTTCAACGCCTTGCGCGTGCCAGTAGAGAGACACGCCGCTTTCTTCCAACGTCTCAACAAACTTGTGAGTGATGCTGTTCTTGCGCGCGAGGCGAGAGACTTCGTGAACCAAGATTTTTTTCACCTTCCCCGAAAGCGCGAGTTCTTCCGCCCGGTGAAG
>JANYDP010000433.1 GCA_025363535.1 Verrucomicrobiota bacterium
CGACAGCAAATCAAAGGCAAACTTGGCGGCCAGCATCCTGCTCTTCCTCGTCCGCAAATGTGGCGGCGAACTCGTCCCCCAATCATAAACAATACCTATTTAGCAATCCCTAATTTTGAAGGTACCTACGAACTGGCGGGAGTCCGGGCTTGCCGCGATTTCAAAGAAGCCTCGCTGGCTTCGATCCAGTCGTTGCCCGGTTGCGCATAGGGACGGAAAGTTTCGATATGGCCTTCGCGATCGTGATAAAAAAGTCCGCGATGAAACCCAAGCGTCGCCGCGTCCGGTGCGTCAATCAAACTTGCCGAATCGCTGGCGCCCATCTGAAAGAGCGCGCGCATTTCGAATTCGCTCAGGGTTTTCCGCCCGTGAAAACGGTTCGCGTTATTTTAGAGCATTATCAGAAAATATGTAGCGGAATTTTTCTGGAACTGCTTGTTTTGTTGGATCTTTCTTGCAGGCCACCGCTACATGATTCTTGAGAACGCTCTAACGCTCCTTGTCCGTCCGGCGCTGCGCGCGTTCACGCGCCTTTCGCAGCGCATCAATCGCGGATTCCGTGCTGGCCGGTTTTTCTGGCGCGGCTTTTGGTTCGGCTGGCGCGGTTGAAACTGGTGCGGCGGTTTTTGCAATAACCGGCGCAGTCGTTTTCCGCGCGGGCTTGCGCACGAGCCACGGCATGATTGGTTTCTTTGGCGTTTTCGCCATTTGAATTTCCGCATCCGATTCTTCCGCTTCAACTTTGGCAACGGCTTTGCGTCCGAACAAACGCGATACCCAGCCGGTGCGCCGCTCCAAAATTTCCAGCAGAAATAAAATCGCCGCCAACACCAGCAGCCACGGCACGAGTTCGACGTAGCGCGACTTGACCGGCAGTTCACTCCAGATTTTCGGGATCTCAATCCGCTCGCGTCCGCCGGTCGTCGTGGCGATCTGTGCGAGCGTTGCCGCGCCGCGTCCCGGCTGGTCGGGCGCGAACTCTGGCGAATAAGGCAGGCACGCCGCCGGCAGCGTGACCGGCGACTGACCGGAAATCTCCACCGTGTTCAAAATGGTTTCGCGACCGGCCACGGGAATCGCCGCTTCGAGCAGGTCGGCGTTTTTCCATTGCAGCGACACGGTTTCCTTCGCCGGGGCCGCGCCTGGAAGTCCGTGCAAAATTCGCACGCGCGGCAGGTTTGAGAACGGCTCGGCCTTGCGTTCGGGATCGAGATGCAGTTGCACGAAACAAACGCCGTCGCGAATTTCCTGCGTGAGCAGCATCTCATCCGGCAATGGCTGATGCTTGCCCGCGACCCAGCGCGCGAGCGTCGCATAAAATTCCCCGGCTTGATTCCACTTCGCAAAATCGCCGCTGAATTTCCCGTCCGCCTCACCGAGATAGCAGAGCACGCGCCCATTGCCCGCGTTCCAAGATGCGACGACGGGCGCTTTGTATTCGTCGGTGGTGACAGCGGCAAGATTCGCTTCGGGACGGATGTAACAAAGATTGTAGCCGCCGAGCGACGGCGGCGCGGAAACCGGTTGCGCGCCGAGAATCGAATAGCCAGCGGTGATCTCAAACGGCGTCGGCTGGTCAATGAACGTGCTGCGCGCGATGGTGAACGTGTCCTGCGCGAAGATGCGCGGAATTTCGTCCGGGTCGTTGCTGAAATAACATTCGCCGCCGCCACGTTTGGCGATGTCCTTGAGGAGATTCGCATCCACATCGTGATCCGTGCCAAGGCCGATGACGCTCACAGTCACGTCAGCCTCGCGCAGCTTGTCCACAATTTCCTCGTAGTGCGTGGACTGCTCGGAATCCGCCGCGTCGGCAAACAGCACGAGATGTTTCGTCTGCGCCTTGGCCGACTGGATCATCCGAGCCTGGGCTACGAGCGCCTCGTAGATGTAAATGCCGCCGCCTTCGGAACCGATGGATAAAATTTTCGAGCGATAGCCGCGATTATTTTCCACCGTGTCGAGTGGGACGATTTCATGCGGCGTCGTGTCGACGGCGAACACGCCGATCTCATCCATCGGCGAAAGCAAATCCAAAACTTGCGCCGTGCCGAGGTCGGCCAAATCCATCTTGATACGCCCACCGCCGGCGGGCATAGACATGGAGCCGGAACGGTCCAGCGCGACGACGACCGCCACGCTCAACTTGCGATGTTCACGCCGCATCTCCATTGAGATGGGCATCACGCGCTCCAGTGGTGATTTGAAATAGCCACCCGGCCCGTAGGATTTCTGCCCGCCGGTCATCGCCAACCCGCTGCCGGTCTCCTCCACCCACGATGCAAGCGTCTCCATTCCGCTCATGCCGATTTGTCCCGCCGGAACATTTTCAATTATGACAGAGGAAAATTGCGAGAGCGATTCCAGCGACCAGTTGCATTGCGACGGCGTCCTGCCGATAACTTCAATCGAACCGCCACGCAGCAGTTTCACCAGCCCGGAATTTTCGCCCGCCGAGGAAACGATGAGCAGCGGCTTCGAGCCTTCTACCCCGACGAGCGCGCGGGCGGAATTATTTTCGGGAATCGGATCGTCGTTCGCGCTTTGGATCGTGACCGTGTATTCGTTCACGCCGGCCTTGGACGCGCGGTCGCGGAACATGAGGCGCGTGCGCCCGGCGGAAATTTGTTTGGTGCCAGACGAAATAATTTCGTCACCACGGCGGAGTTGATACTGGATTTCCTGATCAGTCGGCGTTTGCACCCACGCGCTCAACGCGAATGCCTGACCCGGCAGAACGGACTCCGGCGTGAGAAAACTTTGGA
Source organism: Verrucomicrobiota bacterium (assembly GCA_025363535.1). GTDB lineage: Bacteria > Verrucomicrobiota > Verrucomicrobiia > Limisphaerales > CAIQOK01 > CAIQOK01. The sequence continues at coordinate 2,766 of JANYDP010000433.1, forward strand.
TCGCCACGTCGCCAACCTGCGGACGCGCAAGCAACCGGTAATCCACCGCCACTCCGCGACCGGCGGCGCGCGCCGCAGCAGCAGCCGGATCTTTGCCGGTCCATTTGCCGTCGGACAAAACGAGGACGCGTCCGCCGCCGTCCGGCGGAATCAGCGAGAGCGCGGATTCAATCGCATCGTTCAAGCTCGAATGATCCGCGCCCACCTGCGCCGCAAATCCCCCGAACTCCGCGCGCTGCGGCGATTGCTCGACGACCGCCGTGCGCCCGAACGCGACGACGCCAAGCTGGTCGCGCGGCCCCATGGATTTGTGCAACAAGCTGATGATCTCCTTTTCCGACGCGGCGGAATTACCCGGCATGGATTCACTGCGGTCGGCGACGACAATCACCGTTCCCGCGCGGTCGGGAAGTTTTATCGCCAGTTGAGCCAGCGCGAGGACGACGAACAGAAAAATAATCGCGCGCAAAGTTGTTAGCCCGCGATTCGGCAACGGCCACGCAAACCACGCCGCCACCACTGGAATCAGCAGCAGGAGCCAGACAGGTTGGAAGAGGACGAACATTTCAGCTTCCTCCTTTCGCATTCGCTACCAGATACAGATGTGTCGTCAGCAGCGCCAGCGCGAGCAGGCCGAAAATCCAGACGGCGGAAGTGTCTTCCATCCGCCGCTCGGTGTCGTTGCCCCAGCGTCCCCATTGACTGCTGAAGCAGGTTGACAAATCCGATTCATCGGCGGCGATCGCGTTCACGGAAAATTGATTCGTCACCGTGCCCATCGCGACTGAATAAATTCCCGGCAACGGTGTTTCCAGCGCGAGTTCGCCGCCGGTTTTCGGAAAAACTTTTTTCACGCCGTCGGGCTGCGTGACGGTCACAGCCTCGTCGGTGGTTTTCAGATTCACTTCCGCGCCAAGCCGCGCATTGCTTTCCTTGAGGCCGGGCATTTCGGAAATGCGCCACGACAAAATGTTCCAAAATAAAATCGGCCAGTCGGGCGTGTTTTGCAGCGTGGAAAGCCCTGTGTTCAAATTCAAAGTCAGATGGCACCGGCCATTCACATCTTCGCGCGTGGAAAGCAGCGGCGTGTTGCCGGCGAGGATCACCGGCACATCGCCGGGCGAATTCGTGGCCGCCGCTGCCGCCCAGATGACACCTTCGAGCGCGATGCCGGCGGCGAGCGGATGCGAATTATCCACAATGAACGGGCCGGTGTAAGCGTTTGTCGCGCCGGAACTCAACCAGCGTAAGCTCCACGAATTGCTGCTGACCACGGTATCCGTTTCGTGGATGACGAGTTCAGGATTATCAGAAATCGCCGCGCGCAAGCCGGTCGAGTCGAGCGTGCGATTGACGAGCGCGGATAAATTTTCATCCGCCAGCGCGACTTGCACGCGGACGTGTTTGCGGATCGGCGGCAAAAGTTGAACCTCATTGTCTTCAGTGAGCGAATCCGCTTCGATTCCAGCCCGCAGTAGCGGGGCGTTCGCGGGAATGTTAAACACAATCCTCTGCGTCTCGTGTCCGCCAAGAGAAATCGTCTTGGACTGCGGCGGGAAGCGCAGCGCAGCGCCGCTTTTCCCGGGCACATCCGCATTCCCGAAAGCGGTGTCGCCGCTCCGCTCTGCCACCGCAGTCCAAAATGTTATGGAGCGCGCGCCGCTGGAAAAATTGGCGACTTCCAGCAGGCAGCGGTCTTGGTCGCCGAACGCGGTGCGCGAGGCGTTGACGATGGCAAAATTATCCAGCGGCAGACCGAACGCGTGCCATTCGAGGCGCTGGTTGGAGATTTTTTCCTCGGCGGGTTTGTGGTCGGTGAGAACCAAAATGTTCGCCTGCTGTTTGCCGAGTTCGGCGGCGAGCGTGACGGCGGAATCAATCGCGCCATCCGGCGACCAGCATTTCCATTGCGACAACAACTCATCCACTTCGCGCCACGATTTCATGGTGGAACCAAGCGAACGGGTTTCCGTTCCAGCCAAAATCAATCGTGTGGACGGCGGCGGTTGGTGGCGGAAA
>JANYDP010000457.1 GCA_025363535.1 Verrucomicrobiota bacterium
CAACGTCTTGGACTGCGCCGGCAAAGCGGCAGCGGTGCCGGCGCTTCCGAGCTAACCTTCACCGCTCATTTTTTTTTACGCCTTCCCCAAAGCGGTGTCGCGCTGCGCTTGCCACCGCAGTCCAGGCCGTTTTCTTTGTAGGAGATGACGTAAGGAGTCTCCTTATTCCCGCAGAGAAGCTAGCGCCACCTCACGTCGGCTGCTGCCGGGCAGGGATTTTTTCATGAAGTTCACCGACCAACAACAGCAGGCGATTGACGCACGCGGCAACGTGTTGGTCAGCGCCGGCGCGGGCACCGGTAAGACGCGCACGCTCGTCGAACGCTGCGTGAACTTGCTGCTCGTGGAAGCCCCGCCGGTGTCGCTCGATGAAATTTTGCTCGTCACCTTCACCGAGGCTGCGGCGGCGGAAATGCGGCAGCGCATCCGGCTCCGCCTTGAGGAGGAGTTGATTCGCCAGCCGGATCACGCGCATCTCGAAAAGCAGTTGTCGCTGTTCGACAACGCGCCCATCGGCACGCTTCACGGTTTCTGTCTCAAGCTGGTGCGCCAGCATTTTTACGAACTGGAACTTGATCCATTGCTCACCGTTTTGCCCGAGGAAGAGGCGCGGTTGCTGGCCGACGACACGCTCGACCGGATTTTTAAAACCCACTACGCCGGCGGCGATGCGCTGGCCGAAGCCGTGCAGGGCTTGGTGCAAACGCAGGGTCGCGGCGGGGACAAACCGGTTCGGGCGCTGGTTTACAAACTGCACAACTACACGCAGACGTTGCCGGATGCCGCCGCGTGGTTCCGTGAGCAGGGAAAAATGTTTGCGTCGCCGGAACCCGTCCAGTGGCGCGCGTGGTTCGCTGCCGCCGCGATGGAATGGAAGGAAACTTCCCTCGCGTTCCTGCAACCGCTCGCGGCGGAAAACATCCTGGCGGCGAAGGTGGTGAGGTTGCTGCAAGGCGGTGGCGGAACGAGCGCGCTGTTGCCGGGGTTGCTGGAAGTTCCGGCTTCATGCCCGCGCGGAAAAAAAGACGTGCTGCTCGATCCGCTAGAAACTTTTTTTGACGAGGCAACGTTTCTCGGCTCGCTGGTGGCCACGACGGACAATCACGATCCGCTGGCCGAAGACTGGAACTGGACGCGGACAAACATGCTGGCGTTGCTGCGGCTGGCGGAGGATTTCAGCCGCGAGTTTTCGGCAGCCAAGCGCGAACTGGGCGCGCTGGATTTCCACGACCTTGAACAGCACACGCTCCGGCTGCTTTGGAACGGCGCGCCGCCGCAACCCACGCCGACGGCGCGGGCATGGCGGAAGAAGTTGCGCTTCATTTTCGTAGATGAATACCAGGACATCAACGCCGCGCAGGACAAGATCATCGAAGCGTTGAGCCGTGACCAGCCGTTGGCAAACCGCTTCCTCGTCGGTGATGTGAAGCAGAGCATCTACCGTTTCCGCCTGGCCAATCCGCACATTTTTCAGAACTACTCCGCGACATGGCGCGGCGAAATGGGCCAGACGATTCCGCTGACGGAGAATTTTCGCAGCCGCGCAGGTGTGTTGGATTTTGCGAATTCACTGTTCGCGCTCTTGATGCGGCGCGAAGTCGGCGGCTTGGTTTTCGACAAGCAATCCGAGTTGCAGTTCGGCGCGCCCGACGAACGCAAGTCGCTGGGCGTGGTTCATGAAAAGCCGCGCGTGGAGTGGCAGTTGCGGTTGACCGGCGGCGAGCCGGAGACCGAGGCCGCGCCGGTCCCCGACGATCTCGCGGAACTGGAAGATGCCAACCAGGAAGCGCAACTGGTGGCGCTGCGGTTGCGGCGGTTGCACGCGGAGCAGCACGAAATCTGGGACAAGGACGCCAAAGTTTTTCGCGCGGTAGAATGGAGCGACATGGCGGTACTGCTGCGGTCGCCGGGGCCGAAGGCGGATATTTTTGCAAAGGAGTTTTCGCGGCTCGGCGTGCCGCTGCTGGTGGCGCGCGGGGGATTTTTTGCGAGCCTGGAAATCTCCGACCTGCTGAGTCTGCTGCGCCTGCTCGACAATCCGTTGCAGGACGTGCCGGCGCTGGCGGTCTTGCATTCGCCGCTCGTGGGCTTGCGGGTGGATGAACTTGCCGCGATCCGGCTGGCGGCGACGAAGGTTCCGTTCTGGACGGCCTTGCTGCGCTGGCACGAAGGGGGAAAAGCGGAAAGCGGAAAGCGGAAAACGGAAACGGAGCCTCACGTTTCACGTTCCACGTTTCACGCTGCCGACACGTTTGCAAAGGTGGATTTATTCCTCAGCCGCTTCCGTCGCTGGCGGCGGCTGGTGCGGCAGGTTTCGTTATCGCGCTGCTTGGATGCGGTGCTGCGGGAAACGCATTACGCCGAGGGGTTGCTCACGCAGCCGCGCGGCGAGCAGCGCCGGGCGAACGTCCAACGCTGGCTGAACCTCGCGCAGCAGTTTGACCAGTTTCAACGTCAGGGCTTGTTCCGTTTTTTGCGGTTCGTGGCGGCGCAGCAGGCGGCGGAACTGGAGCCGGACGTGGCGGCGGTGACGGGCGAAAACGCGGTTCGCCTGATGAGCATTCACCAGAGCAAGGGCCTGGAATTTCCAGTGGTCGTGGTCGCGAACCTGGAAAAAAAATTCAACGTCACGGATTTGAACGAGGACATTCTACTCGACGAAAAATTCGGGCTGTGTCCAAAAATCAAGCCGCCCGAAACCGGCCGGCGCTATCCGAGCCTGCCGCACTGGCTCGCGCGGCGTCGGCAGAAAATTGAGTTGCTCGGCGAGGAGCTGCGGCTGCTGTATGTGGCGGTGACGCGCGCGTGCGACACGCTGATTCTCACGGCCAGTGTCACGGAGAAAAAATTCCGCGAGCGCTGGCAGGAGCCGGGCCGGGCGACCTCGGCGAATCTGCTGGCGGCGGGAAGTTTTGCGGACTGGCTGGGGATTTGGTTCGGCGAGAATTGTGCGGGCGATCAGGACGGCGCGCACGGAGTGACGCGCCCTACCAGCCGCGACGGAGTGATGAACTGGGAGATTTTTAACGCGGGCCAGTTGGTGACCGCCGAAGCGGTGAACTCGGCGGAGGTTTTGAGCGAGGCGGATTTCGCGGCGGATGCATTGACGTGGGAACATCTGGAGGCGCGGTTGCGATGGACAAATAAATTCGCCGCCGCGAGCGAACAGGCGGCAAAGGTTTCGGTGTCCCTCTTGCGCCGGGCGGCGGCGGACCGCGCCGAGGAGGAAGCCGAGCGCTGGGCGGAGAAAACATTCAACATTCAACATTCAACATTCAAAACCGGGCGGAATAAAAAATCGGCGGCGGACATCGGGACGGCGCATCACCGGTTTTTGCAGTTCGTCGCGCTCGGCGCGGCTGATGTGGCGACGCTGAAAACCGAAGCGCAGCGGTTGGAGCAGGTGGGGGTTTTGTCGGCCGGCGAAGTTGCGGTGCTGGACTTCGCGGCGCTGGCGGCGTTCTGGCAATCGGAACTGGGGCGCCGGATTGGCGCGCGACCGGCAGAGGTTCACCGGGAGCTGGAGTTCACGGCGCGGTTTTCGCTCGCCGAAATTTCCACGATCACCGGTCAATCCGTGGCGGCTGAAATGCAGGATGAATTTGTCGTGGTGCAAGGGGTGGCGGATCTGACGGTGATCGGGGAAAAGGAAATCTGGCTGGTGGATTTCAAAACTGACGAGGTGCGGCGGGACAGCCTGGCCGGTCATGCGAAAAGATACGAACCGCAATTGCAGTTGTACGCACAGGCGCTGGAAATGATTTATGGGAAGCCGGTCGCGCAAAGCTGGCTGTATTTTCTGGCGCTGCGGGAAGCGGTGCCGGTGCGATGTGACTAGGCGGTTTCCAGCGGCAGTTGGTGCTGGGTTGTGTCGGGTTCAGTCACCGGAACATTTTGCAGTTTCACCATCGCCGGCCGCAGCAACTGGCCTTGGTAGGTGTAGCCGGTGGCGAAGGTTTCTTCCACGACGGACGCCTCCGTGGCAG
>JANYDP010000473.1 GCA_025363535.1 Verrucomicrobiota bacterium
CGTATCGGCAACACGCGCAGACCGTGGGCCGCGCGCGTTTGGGTGATGACGGCGCACGCGAACCGCTGTTGAAAATGTTGGAGACGGATGACATTTTTTACTGGCAGGCGGCGGCCGCAAATTTGTTGGAGCGCTGGAGCAGCGAGGAACCCGTGACCGCCGCGCTGCTGCGACAGTTGCAGAATACAAACGCGCTCGTCCGGCAGATGTCCGTGCAATCGCTTGGGGCTGCGGCACAGGCTGGGCGCACCGATGTCGCCAGCGCGCTGGAGGCAAAATTGCAAGACCCCTCGCGCAACGTCCGCATCGAGACCGCGCGACTGCTGGCGGCGACGTTCGACACGAACTCGCTCGCCGGCGGTGAGTATTTGCATTGGCTGGACCAGGTCGCCGATCAGCCACTCGGCCAGTTGCAGGCCGGCACGTTTCATTTCCAGCACGACGACCCGACTAACGCGCTTATTTATTTCCAACGCGCTGCGGAATGGGATCCGTATTCCGGCGGCATCCGCCATGAATACGCCCTAGTTTTGAGTCAACTCGGCCGGACGCTGGAAGCCGTCCGGCAACTTGAAGCCGCCGTCCGCCTGCAACCGGGCGAAGCGGAGTTTCATTACAAGCTCGCGCTCGCGCTAAATGAAACCGGTGAAATAGTGCGCGTCATCCCCGAACTGGAAGCCGCCGTGAAGTGTGACCCACATCATGCCCGCGCCTGGTATAATCTGGGCCTCGCCCGCAACAGCGCCGGCAATACCGACGGCGCATTGACAGCATTGGCGCACGCCGAAAGTGCCGAACTGAAGGATCCGCGCATTCCTTACGCGCGGGCAACGGTTCTAGCGCGGCTCGGCCAACTTGCCAAAGCCCGCACCGCCGCGCGTCGCGCACTGGAATTAAATTCAGACTTTTCCGCCGCCAAAGAATTGCTGCGCCAGTTGGACGCCCGGTAACTCCCCGATTAAAGCTGCGCCATCGCCTTGTCGAGCGCGGCGTAGAGTTGATTCATCGTGGCTTCGGTTTCGTCGCCCATGTTCGAGAGGCGGAAGGTGGTGCCCTTGATTTTTCCGTAGCCGCCGTCAATCAGGAAGCCCTGATCCTTCACGAGCTTTGCAAGTTTGGCCACGTCCACGGTGCGACCGCCGGGGCGCGCGCCGTTGCTGACACAAGTAAGCGTGACGGACTCGAAGCCTTTTTCGGGAAACAGATTGAAGCCGTGCTTCGCGGCCCAATCGCGGGTCATCTGGTTGGTCTTGGTGTGGCGCGCGTAACGGGCTTCCAAACCTTCGGCGAAGAAGTCATCCAGCTTTGACGAGAGCGCGAAGACGTGGCTGATGCTGGGCGTGCTGGGCGTCATGCTTTGCTCGGCGTTCTTCTGGAACTCCACGAAGTCGAAATAATATCCCCGATCCTTCATCGTCGCCGCCTTCGCAAGCGCGGCGGGCGAGGCGGCGAACACGGCCAGGCCGGGCGGCATGGCAAAGGCCTTCTGCGTGCCGGCGAGCAGCACGTCAATACCAAGCTCGTCGAACTTGATCGGCAGCGCGGTCAGCGAGCTGACGGCGTCCACGATGAACATCACGTCGGGATATTTTTTCTTGAGCGCGGCGATTTCCGCCAGCGGACTCATGGTGCCGGTGGAGGTTTCGTTGTGGATCAAAGTGAGCGCATCGTATTCACCAGTGGCGAGCTTCTTATCAATAGCCTCGGCGCGGATGGGCGAACCCCATTCGACCTGGAGCGCGTCGGCCTGCTTGCCGCATTTCTTGGACACGTCGAGCCATTTGTCGGAGAACGCGCCGCTCATGCAGTTGAGGACCTTTTTCGAAACCAGGTTGCGGATGGAGCCTTCCATCACGCCCCACGCGCTGGAGGTGGAGAGATAGACGAGTTGCTTGGTGTAAAGCAGTTGCTGGAGTTGCGGCTGCATCTTGGCGTAGAGGTCTTTGAACCCCTGGCCGCGATGGCCGATCATGGGCGAGCAAAACGCCTTGAAGGTTTTTTCGCTGACTTCAACCGGTCCCGGGATGTGCAATTTAACGTGTGCCATAAAGCTCGAAAGTTTTCCTGACGCGCCGGGCAAAGGCAAGCGCGCGGTTTTGAAATTGTCAATGACTGTGAGACTCAGCGTGTCTTGAGCATGGTAAGGATGACGGCGCAGACTATCGCGGACACATTGGCGACCATGCCGACCATCGCCAGCCCCAGGCCCTTCAGTTCGCGCGGCTTGCTGCGAATGGTAATCAGGGCCATGACGCCCGTAATCGTTTCGGTCAGACCGTGGATCAGAATCGGCAGCCACAACGGTTGGAACTGAACAGCGTTCAAAACCAGCAAGCCGATCCAGGCGCAAATTCCGCCGACAAAACAGTTCACCGCCGCATAGCTCCGGTTGGGGATCACCTTCATCGTGTCGTTACGGCCGGAAACGTAGTCAAGCACCGCATCGCGGTAGGCGGATTCACCGGTGTCGCCGACAATGGGATCCAGATAACGCAGGGCCAGTTCGACCGTGCATCCTTTCGGGATGTTGTCCTGCCAGGCCAGGGTCATTTGCTTTTTGGTTTTGGCGTGGGTGAACGCCAGCCCGCCTTCGATGCCGACGAACCCTTGCACGAACTGCCCTTCGACTCCGCCCGGCTGGAATCCCAGCTCGGCAATCCGGCGATGAAACCGCTGCACAAATTCGTCCTTCTCCGCCGGCGTCAGCGCCAGAGCGATGCGTTTCTCCAGACTGCCGAATTTGAATCCACCAAAAATTATCGCCGAGGCGAGCGACAAGATGCCGGCGACGATGACGAGTCCGAAACTTAATATAAAGGGCAGGTTCGCACTCATAAATATTTCTCAGCGTTGTTAAACCACGTCCAAATTCCGCGAGTTGCTGGCGAGTCCGTCCGCAATTCCTCCGACGCACACTACTGTTTCAACCGGAAAAACTTCACCGCCCCCGAGTTGGTTTCCGTCACGGAAATGTTGGTGCCGGAAATGACCCGGGCGGTCAGGTCAGTGCTCCAAGTCGCGTTGAGCGGAAGGAGGTTGCTCTTGGTGAGCAGCGTGAAGTTGCTCAACGGCGCGGGCCAGAAAACTTTGACCTGGTTGCTGGTCAGGGTTTGGATGCCCAGAAACGCCAGCGGCCAGACGGTGGTGACGTTAACCGCGCTGTTGTTGACGGAGTTTGGATCGGCATTGTCGCTGCCGGCGCTCACCGTGTCCGTGATGGTGCCGACGGTTTGCGGGACGACCGTCAACGTGATGACCGCGCTGTTTCCCACAGGAATCGTGCCGAGCGTGGCGGTGAGGGGGTTGGCGTTGGTGTTCACCGAGCCTTGCGTGGTGGTGAAAGATTTGAGAATGACCGACGTGGGCAGCGTGTTGGTGAGCATCACGTTGAAGGCGTTATTTGGCCCGACATTATTGGCCACGGTGAGGGTGTAAACCAGATTGCTGGTGACGAACACCGGCCCGGGCGCGTTGGTGATGAACACACTGAGGTCGCTGGTGTAGTCGAGCGTGAAAGTTCCCACGCTGGTATTGGTACCGCCGGGCGCGATGACGGTGATTGGCCCGGTCTGCGCGTTGTTGGGCACGAACGCACCAATCACGCCGTTGTTCGTGACGGTAAAAACGGCGTTGGTGCCGTTGAACAGCACCGCCGTGGTGCCGAGAAAATTGTTACCGCTGATCATCACGCTTGTACCGGGCGCGCCGTGGGTGGGAGTGAAGCTGCTGATGCTGGGCGCGGCGTAGAAAAGTCCTGTGCTGTTCACCGTGCCAGCAGGCGTGGTAACGCTGATCGGCCCAGTGCTGAAGCCGCCCGGCACCACTGCGCCAAGGGTGGTGTTATTCGAGACGACGAAGGACGCAGCGGGCGTGCCGTTGAAATTCACGGCGGTGGCTCCGGTGAAATTATTACCGTTGATCTGGACAGTGCTGCCAGCCGCGCTGTTGGTGGGGGTGAAACTCGTGATGGTGGCCGGGATGTAAAACATCTGCGCGCTCGTGCCGGTGCCGTCGGCGGTGGTGACGGAGATGGGGGCATTCGTCGCGCCAGCGGGAACAACGGCGGTGAGACTGCCTGCGCTGACACCGCTGAACGACGCGGTGATGCCGCCGAATTTCACACCCGTGGTGCCGGTGAAGTTAGCTCCAGTGACAGTGACATTCGTGCCTGCCGCGCCGAAGCCCGGCGTGAAACTGGAAACCGTCGGCAGCACCTTGAAGTTCGTGCTCGTGATGAAGGTGCCGGCGGGTGCGATGACGGTGATCGCACTGGACACGACGCCATTCGGCACCACCGCCGTGATCTGCGCGTTGGAATCCACGATGAAACTTGCAACCACACTGCCAAACTTCACTACCGAGGCATTGGTGAAACTGGTGCCGCGAATCACCACGTTGGTTCCGGCGCGCCCGCTGCTCGGGGAAAAACTCGTGATGGTGGGCGACACGTAGAAGTTGGTGGCGCTGACGAAGGTGGAAGCTCCGGTTTTCTCGATGCTGATCGGCCCGGTCTGCGCACCTGCCGGCAACGTGGCGGTAAACGTGGTGGGATCAGTTACCGAGCCAAAGCTGGTGCTGATACCATTGAACTTCACCGCCGTGATTCCGTTGAAATGCACGCCGTTGATCGTCACCACCGTGCTGCTGCCTGCTTGGGCGGTCGCCGGCGTGAAATCGCTCGCGTAGGGATCGGTGGAACCGATCACCGTAAAAAACACTCCATTGTTGGTCGGTGCCTCGTGGCCATTCACGGAAACCAAAACGTAGCCGGTCCCTTTCGGTGTGCCATTGGCGATGTGCGTCTGGATTTCAGTGCCGTCCGCCAGCGTGGCGAAAGCGGACGAAGCGGTAACACCATTGAATTTGACGACCAAGGTCACGTTGCTGAAGCCGGTGCCGGTGATGAAAATGTCCGTGGGATCATTGGCCGCGCCGTAATTCGGCGTGAATGACGAGATGCTGGGAGCCGCATTCCCCGCGAGCGTGAAAAGAATCACCCCCAACAACCCAAACGCAAATTTGAAATTCATGATGCTGTGCCTTCGCTCTCTCGCCACACAACCGGATGGGCACAAAATTCCGTCCCATCCCGCTGGCTGGAGCCGTTAATTCTTAGTTCAATGACGCGCTAAAATCAATGTTTGTTCAAACAAAAGCCCTTGCCCCGCCTTTCCCGGGGACGGCACATTACGGCCATGTCATTGCCCTACAAAGTCGCCACCCTGCTCTACTGCTTCAACGAGCGTGATGAAATCCTCCTGCTCGAACGCGCCCAGCAGCCCAACCTCGGCTTCTGGAGTCCGTGCGGCGGCAAGCTCAAGACCCACCTCGGCGAATCCCCCTACGTCTGCGCCGCGCGCGAGGCGCACGAGGAAATGGGCGTGCAGTTCGCGCCGACCGACTTCCACCTCGCCGGTCTCGTAAGCGAGCACGGCTTTCAAGGCAACACGCACTGGCTGATGTTCCTGTTCGAGTTGAAACCCAAGCTCCGGCAACTCCCGCCGCCCATGAGCGAAGGCCGCTTTCAATTCTTCCCCCGCGCCGCGCTGGACCGCCTGCACATTCCGCAGACCGACCGCGAACGCCTCTGGCCCTGGTTCTGGCAATATCGCGGCGGCTTCTTTGCCGCGCACTGCCATTGCCATGCGGATGAGCGCAACGATTGGACGCTGGAAGAAAGCCGAATGAAGAATGAAGAATGAAGAATGAAGAACGCGTCGTCGGCAGCACTACGAGGAAGTGCCGCACGGGAAATAGCCGCCGAAGCGCGGACGGCTCGCGACACCCCTCGGACGACTTGCGACGCCCCTCGGACGACCTGCGACACCTCGCGGACGACCTGCGACGCCTCGCGGACGACCTGCGACGGCCAAAACCGACCTGCGACGCCCTTTGGACGAGTTGCGACGGCTTACGGACGAGTTGCGACGCCCTTCGGACGGTTTGCGGAGCCTAAAACCCGGTTTGCGGGGCAAAAAGCCCGGTTGCGGAAGGTTTTTGGGGCTTGGCGATGGTCAAAAAGCGACAGCCAAACCCCTTCCAACCGCCCGTTGCCCCCAAAACACGTCTGAAACATGGCCTGGCCAGATCGGCGGATGGTTCAGCCCGTCGGCGCGGCCTCCTTGTAGAACCGCGCAAATAAATCCCCCAGCTCCGTCAGGAGCGGCATCTTCCGAAAATAGCCCAGCCTTTCAAGGCTGGGTTGAACGTGCCGCGAAATCGAAGTCCCGTCAGGGACGACAGAAGATTCTTTCGTCCCTGACGGGACTCGGACGGTTCGTCCGACCGGTTGACCCAGCGCTGAAGCGCCGGGCTATTTTCAAAGCATCTGCCACCTCGTAAAACGGGGGGAGTTTTGGTCTGGGTTTCTACCAAGATTCCGCGCCGACGGCGCTGAGGCGGTGGGCAATACCGAAATCCACTGGACAAACCCCGCGCCCCGCCGCAACGTCACCGAAATGAAAAGAGATAGGCCGCAAACCACGCCGTGTACTTACTGTTAGGCGGATTCCGCGTATGGACAAAATATACCGAGATTGTTCCAGCCGACTTGCCATTTGTTTGTTGCTCACGGTGGCACTGGTCTTGCCGGCATTTGGAGCAATCAGTTTTGAGGGTTTCATCTGGTATGCGAATGATGTCGGTGACTCGAACGTCTGGATTGCTCTGGTTGGTGGAGTTGCTTCGGCTTTGACGCTGATTTTGGTATTTCGAGTTTTGCGGCGGGGCGTTTCGTGGCAACAGCTTGCGGGTGCTTTTTTGGTTCCGCTTCCTGCGTTTATGCTGTTCACTGTCGCACGGATTTGTTTTCACTATTAGAATGAGAGGTTATTGATGAGCCATCCGCCTAACACATCACGAGGCTGTGTGAAAACTTTTTGGTGGCAAGGGGTAAGTGAGTGTTCATCGGGATTTGTTTGCGCGACGGCTTCTTTTTTCGGGATTACTTCACCGGCCAAGTCTGGAGGGTCGGGTGTGGTCCAGCGGTTATAGGTGCAG
>JANYDP010000477.1 GCA_025363535.1 Verrucomicrobiota bacterium
ACGACGGCTGAAAAAGTATCTGGTCGTCGCGGGACTTGATCCTAGCCTGACGCCGCACAAGCTGCGGCACAGTTATGCCACGCATCTGCTGGATGCCGGGGCGGATTTGCGCAGCGTGCAGGAGCTACTGGGCCACGCGCATCTGGTGACGACACAGGTGTACACGCACCTGACGACCGAGCGGTTGAAGAAAGCCTACGACTCCGCGCATCCGCGGGCGTGAAACTTCCGTTTGCCGTGACGGGGCGGTGTGTTGGTTTTTTGTTCACTAAAACGAAAGGCACTCGGTGCAAATCACCAAACAACTCGCAATCTTCCTCGATAACCGTCCGGGCACGCAAGAGAGTATGACCAAAGTGCTGCTCGCCCGCGTGCGCGAGGTGATGGCGCAGTTTCCCTTTCCACGCGCGCCCAAGCCGAAGGACACGACGCTGTTGATCGCCGGGCCGGTACGGAGCAGAATGAAAATTCGCGCGGGGCGATTGACCGGCAGGTGGAGTTGATCCGAGCGACGAATGAGTTCACCGAAGTCCACGCGGTCTTCATGGATCAGGACCCGCGCATCGGCGAAGGCTACGCGCTGGCGCCGACGCGGAACCTCGTTGTCGTGCCGTTCTTCATCAGCGACGGGATGCATGTGCAGGAGGATATTCCGATGCTGCTCGGCGAACCGGAACACATCGTCCGCGAACGTCTCGCCGCCGGCCAACCGACGTGGCGCAATCCGACGGAGCGAAAGGGAAAACTGGTCTGGTATTCGCGCAGCGTGGGCACGGAGCCGCTGATGGCGGAGGTGATTTTGGAAAGGGTCAGGGAGGCGGCAGCGGGTTTGGCGTGAAAGGCGAATGAATTTACGGAGGATCTAGGTGTTTGGCATCTGCTGCTTCATCCAACGGCTCGAATTTGTTGACGGCACAAAGGGGTTAGGTGACTGGGTTCGAAATTCGGAACCTGGATTATTCCCGACTAACGTCCACATCGACGCCGCGACGGCGGAGGATCAGTTTTCCTCCGGGCAGTGGTAGTATCGCTTGCCCGTTTTCAAATTTCAGATGCTGAAACCGAACTCCCGGATCTTTCGAAAAGGCATACATTTCGTCGGCCCACGGTACAAGCGGTCCGGCATAAAGACCAAAGTTCCCAAGCCAATAACCAAAACCACGCTCCAGAGCGTTTTGCACGACCTGCCACCGTCCTTCCTTCCGATCCCAATCGGAGAATACCTCGTTCAGTTCACCGTTCTGATGAGGCGGTTTTTGCTCACCAACCGACACAATCAGCACGTCTGGATTCAGAGAAATGACCACGGCCCTAGCATCGCAAACCAACTGGTCGTACTGCTCTCCACGGATGTTAAGAGCTTTCCGTGTCATGTTCAGCCGATCCAGAAGTTCCTTGGGAGCTGCGTCAGTGAGTGTCTTGACCCGATCCTGCGCTCTGACCGTGCCGTGCCCGTCGTCCCAAAGGATCTCTGTGTACGTACTTCAAAAGTCGGCTTCTCGCGTTTCAGGCGCGTGATGGGTGCGCTGGGTGGCCCCAGCGGCACTGGACCTGGCACCTCCTTCGGCGAACTCCATTTGCCGTCGCAGCCTGAAACAACGGTGATCAACGCCAGGAGGACTCCCTTGATCGCCTGTCGCTTGAAAATCATCAGCATGGCATCCTCACGATTGAGTGTGAACGAAGCCGTGCATCCTAGGTAGCCATCGGAGAATACCGACAGCAGCCGAACGACCCAAGCTCGTCGTTTGTCTCCTTCTGCCCGGCCTTTAGAATCAAAGCCTTAGCACTCAATTCGCCTTTATTATCAAGGGTTTCCTGCTCCACTTCAAGAACAATCCGCCAAAATTTTGTAACTATTTTTCATAATTCATTCGCTTGCTCTTGCTGGCAAAACTGCTGGCACCTTTCCTACATAAATGTTGCCCTGTTTGGGGAGGAGTTCGTGTCCGATCTGGAAATCCGGATGGTGGCCGCCAAGGAGGTGGCGATGGGGAATCGCGCTGAAGAAACGACCACCAACCGGAAATTCATTTTGTGCCATTTTGAATCTTCACCTCGTTGCGAAGATCAGACAGTTTGCCGCCTTCCAACACGAGACGAGTGAAATTAACTTTGGCAGTCAGGTTTGTTGTAGTGAAAGGCTTTGTCGTTGGAATGACAAAGTTAAAACTGGTTTCACCCTTTTGACTCCAATGTTGGACGTTTTTTTCACCGATAACCCATCGAGTTGACTGACCAATCATCTTGCCGTCTTCATCGAGCAAAAAAACTGCGGCACGCGCTGACTCGATTTTTTCGATGAAATTGTTGGTCATGGTCAGCGACACCACGGCTTTGTTGCCGGTTACTTTCGGCGACGACACAGCAACGGCAAGTTGGGCCGGTGCGGTTATCGCGGACAAAATCGCAAAACAAAAAAGAAATGGAAACCAATGTCGCATTTGAAAGTTTGCCATCAGTGTTTGACGAATCGCTCGTAGTGCAAAGAAAATTCTGGTTCCATCCGAGATGACATAGTTGGCGGGGCCGCATCCCTCACTGACGGCGATCTGAGCGTGCTGGATTGAAAGAAATTCGCGAAACCAAGTTCTTGGTTGACCAGGACAGCCGCACGAGGTGGGCAAGCGGTTGGGATGTTCAGTTTGATTGTAGGCCGGGCTTTCACTTGGTTCACCGGCTGAGAAGCTGCGCCAGCGTTTATTTTCTTGGCACTCCTCGTGCCTTGGTTGGCTCGTGAGTTCATTTAAGCACACATGACTCGCTATTCGCTGCCTTTATTTTTTAGGAAAACCTTCAAGTCTTCCAAAGCATCCTCGGCTTCCCCTTTCACATCTGGGTCTTGCAATAGTTGATTTAGAACCGGCATGACCTTTTGCTTGTCAATATAGCCGTGGATTCTCGCAAGATGGCCGAAACAAGTTACACAAGTTCGGCGAACCCATTTGTCAGGATGAGAAGACAGGGCAATAC
>JANYDP010000482.1 GCA_025363535.1 Verrucomicrobiota bacterium
GTTTGGAATACAAGGCGCGGGCGCGGAGATTGCGCTCAGAAACTTCAAGCCAGACATCGCGATCAGCAGGAGTATCGGCGACAACGCGCTCGACCAGCTGCCCGCCAAGTCCGAGGCGACGCACGAGCGGATGCACCAAGACGTGCTGAATCTCGTTCGCTGAGGTGCGATCAGCGACAATGATCGCCGCTGCGATCTGCGATATCGGCAACGGCGCAATCGCCTTGATGATATATCCGAAACCACCTTGAAGCGATTTGCGAAAATCAACGGCACTCCAGAATATACCAATTTCAGCTGACTCTGGGCTCATTTGCACGCTCGCCAGAAGGTTTTCGAGCCCCAGCTGGTGTTGCGGGTCAGCTCCAGAAAACTTGATTAACGGCGCTTTCATCATGCTGCAACTTCCATTCTATGAGCGTTGGCGAAAATATAGGTCATTTCAAATAATTTTTAATGCGATATTTACGGCGCAAAACATCACGCCACACCTGCCGAACCAGGTGCTGCCGGTGTGTCTGGCGGGCGGCGGGTACACGCTCAACGTGGTCGGCGCGGCCCCGACCTGCAACATGCCCGGCCATATCCTGGCCCAGTGAGGGGGCAACAGTTCGCCGTCAAGTGTGCCGGGGTCGCAGCAGGATGGCCTTCTTGTCCGTGCCTTCCACTTCCACGCTTTGCGTCTCCACGCTCGGATCGTCCTTGAGTGCGTGATGCACGATGCGGCGGTCGAAGGCGCTTAACGGTTCCAGTTCCACCACGTCGCCCCACTGGCGGACTTTTTCGGCCGCCTCCCGCGCTTTCCGCTCCAGCGCCTCGCGGGCCTGGGCGCGGTAGCCGCCCACGTCCACCAAAACTTTCGGCGCGGTCTGATCCTGTTGAAACAACAGGCGGTTGGTGAGGTATTGCAGATCCACGAGCGTCTGGCCCTGGCGTCCGATCAGCCGGCCGGAGTCGTCGGTTTTCACTTCGAGCAGCACGCCGTCTTCCAAAGTGTGCGTCTCCACGGTGGACGGAAAGCCGAGCAGATCGAGGATTTTTTCCAGGGTGGCTTGGGGTTGGGCGGGCATGGGAGTTAAAAATTAGAAATGCGGTCAGGCGGACATTTTGAATTTAGCACGGATTCATTTGCCTTTTTTCACGGCGGGCGTCACGGCGGCGATGGGTTCGGTCTTGATCAATTTGGTCTGCAAGATCGTCAGCAGGTTGCTCACGGTCCAGTAGAGCGCGAGGCCGGCGGAGTTGTTGTAGAAAAACACCATGAACATCAGCGGCATGTAACGCATCATTTTCTGCTGGCCGGGGTCCATGCCGGGCGACGGTGGGGTCAGGTGCGCCTGCCAGAGCATGGTGGCGCCCATCAGCAAGGGCAGCAGATTGAACGGCAGCCCGATCCCGGCCTGGCCGATGACGGGGATGAAATCCAGTCCGGGAATGATGAAGAGTGTGTCCGGCTTGGACAGATCGCTGATCCAGAAAAAGCTCGCGCCGCGCAGTTCGATGGCCGTGCGGACCATGAACACGAAGCCGAAGAACACTGGCATCTGCAGCAGCATCGGCAGGCAGCCGCCGAGCGGGCTGACCTTGTTTTCCTTCATGAACGCCATCGTCTTCTGCTGCGCCTTGATCTGGTCGTCCTTGTATTTTTCCTTGATGGCGTTCATCTGCGGCTGCAACGCCTGCATCTTTTTCATCGAGCGCGTGCTGGCCTGGGTCAGCGGCCAGAACAGGAGTTTGATGATGACCGTGATGCCGATGATGGCCCAGGCGTACGGGAGCGCCAGCGCGCTGTGCAGCCAGTTCATGCCGAGCAGCAAGGCCTTGGCGAAAAATCCAAAGAAGCCGCCGAAGCCCATGACCAGGTCGGAGTTGTTTTTGAACTGGTCGGCGATGCGCGCCAGTGTCTGGTATTCTTTCGGTCCGGCAAAAAAATCAAAGCGTCGTTCCACGTTGCCGCCCGGTGCCAGCGTGACGGCTGGATAAACGAGCTTGGTTTCAAAACTTTTGATCGGAGTGGAATTGGAAAAGCTATGCGGGCCGGTCACCTGGCGCGGCAACGTGATGAGATCGGAAAAAATCTGCTCCGCCGGTTCCGCCGGCATGGCAATCAGGGCGAAGAACTGGTTGTGGACGGCGGCCCACACGACGTTGCTGGCACCGGCTTCGTAACGGCTGCGCGGCGTGCCCGGCAGGCAGCCGAGATAGCGGTTGTCAAACCACGAACCGACGATGTCCACCTGCTTGGTGCCGTTGTACCACATCAAACCCATCGCCTGGCCGTTGTCGTCCGGATCCATCGGCGTCGGTGTGCCGATGGCCCATTGCTGCGCGGCGAGCGCGAGCGGATGCGCGGAGGTGTTCTCCAGCCGCGTCGTGGCGTGCAGCAAATAATTGGTGCCCGGCTCAAACTCTTTGATGATGCGGAGTCCGTTGGTGAGCACTTGTTCGGCGCGCACGCCGTGAGCGGTGCGGGTGAGGGTGAAGACGTCGTCGCCCTGCACCGACGCGTCGCCCAGCAACGCCAGCACGGGCACGGGCACATGGGTGTTCAAGGCGGCGACGTTGTTGGTGGGGGACAGTTTGTTCTGGCGCGAAATCTTTTCCGGGTATTGCAGCAGCTCGATTTCCTTCAAGCCGCCGCCGTGCGTGGTGAAAATGTAGCGCGCGTTTTCATTCGTCACCACGAGGAGTCCT
Source organism: Verrucomicrobiota bacterium (assembly GCA_025363535.1). GTDB lineage: Bacteria > Verrucomicrobiota > Verrucomicrobiia > Limisphaerales > CAIQOK01 > CAIQOK01. The sequence goes on from JANYDP010000482.1 coordinate 2,695, forward strand.
TCCGGCGCGCTGGTGCTGGCGACAAACCGGGGTGATGTCGCGGCGGCAGAAGCGGTGGCGGGCGCGCTGGCAGGCGTGGCGCTTCCAGCGAGGGCCGCATTGGTGCCGGCGGCCGGAACCGGGCGCGGCGGCGGCGTGAATTTCGGGATCACGACCGTGACCCACAACACCAGCGTGACGAGGCACGCGGCAATGACGATGATTGATTTGCGATCCATGAAAATTAAGAGTGGGCTGGAGCCAGGGTGATTTCCGATTTCCGATTTCCGATTTCCGATTTTTTTGGAACCGGATCGTGGCCGCAGCCGCCCCACGGATGGCAGCGGCAAAGGCGCTTCACGGCGAACCACGAACCCGTCACCGCACCGTGGGTTTGGAGTGCGGCCAGCGCATACTCCGAGCAGCCCGGCGTAAAGCGGCAGTGTGCGAGCGGGCCGAACAGGAAAGTTTTCGCCGGCGAGAGGGTGAGGCGGTACAAACCCACGAGGAGAATCAGAGCCATGCGTAACAGGGTTTCTGCGGAATGAAGAATGAAGAATGAAGAATGAAAAACCCCGGGCCGCGTGTGAGAACGGGGGGCGTCATTCTTAATTCGTAATTCTTCATTCTTCATTGCTTGATAAGTCCCGCCCGGCGCAGCGCGGCCAGATAATCTTTTTCCACTCCCGAAAACATTTTTCCGTTGATCGAATGACGCGCGACCAGCACGAGATCCACGGGCCGGGTCAGTTCCTTTTGGTGCAGCCGGAACGCCTCCCGCATCAGCCGCCGCGCACGATTGCGCACCACGGCATTGCCGATCTTGCCGCTGGTAACCACCCCCAAGCGCGGGGTGGAGCCGGCGGGCAGCTTGAGCCAGTTAGCAATCAGACAGCCTAGAACCAAGCGCTCACCTTGCTGGCGCACCCGGGAAAAATCGCGGCCCTGCTTGATGTGCATCGCGGGGATGAACTTCAGGCGCTGGGGCGTCGCAGCCGACATGATGACGCAGACGGATTAAACCGGCGTCAGGCGCTTGCGGCCCACGCGGCGGCGGTTGGCCAGCGTGGCCTTGCCATTCTTGCTGCTGTTACGATTGAGAAAACCGTGCTGGCGCTTGCGGCGGATTTTCGACGGCTGATACTGTCGTTTCATAAATCTAAAATTGTTTTTACCCGTTCAATGCTGCCGGACCTCGGCCCACCCGGAATTCTTCCAAAACCGGAACGCAGGAGAATAGCAGCGAAGACCTTCGTGTCAAGAAGCTGGTGAGCGCCGCAGCGGGTTTGTTAAAAGCGTCGGGAAGTTTGAGTGGGTCAGGTCGCTGGCTGCCTCAAGTTGAAAGAAACTTGAACCCCCGTAATTCCGATCTGTCACCGTCTGCTCAGTCACGCTAAACGTTTTTCCTTTCGACGCGCGCGCCAATCCTGACTACCGTTTCAGCCCGATGTCCGCCGAAATCCAACTCACGCCCATGATGGCGCAGTACCGCCGCATCAAGGGCGAACTGCCGAAAGATGCGCTTCTGCTCTTCCGGCTCGGCGATTTCTACGAGATGTTTTTTGAGGACGCGCAGGCCGGCGCGCAGTTGCTCAACCTTTCGCTCACCGCCCGCAACGGCATTCCCATGTGCGGCCTGCCGCATCACGCCGCCAACGGCTACATCGCCCGCATCCTCCGCGCCGGCCGCAAGGTCGCCATCTGCGACCAGACGGAGGAGGCCAAACCGGGCAAGCTCGTCAACCGCGAGGTCACGCAAATCCTCTCGCCCGGCACGCACTTCGACGAACGCATGTTGGTCGCGGAACGAAATAATTTCCTTGCCGCCGTTTGTCCTTCGGGAAAAACCTTCGGCCTTGCGCTGGTGGATCTGACCACCGGTGATTTTCTGACGACGGAACTGGAGGACAACACGACGCTGCTCACCGAACTGGAACGGCTGCGGCCGGCGGAAATTATTCTGCCGACGGAGTCCACCGCACTGAGGGATTTTCTCCGCGACGCCTTTAAGATTCTGAACTTCTACGATGGCTGGGTGTTTGCCCCGGAGACCGCGCTCTTCACCGTGCGGGAACATTTCAAGGTCACCACGCTCGACGGCTTTGGTCTCAAGGATCGCGCGGCGGCCATTGGCGCGGCCGGCGCGGCGCTGCATTACTTGACCCAGCATCTTCGTCGCGACGTGAAGCAGCTCACGCGGCTGTCGTTCTATCGCCGCACGGATTTTCTCACGCTGGATTACACCACGCTGCGGCATCTGGAAATTCTCGAACCGCAGCACCACGACGCCCCACGCAACGCCTCGCTCTACGGTGCCTTGAACAAAACCGTCACGCCGATGGGCGCGCGGCGATTGCGCGACTGGCTGTCGCAGCCGCTCGCCGCCGTCGAACCAATCCAACGCCGTCAGGAAGCGGTGCAGACGTTCATCGAGCACTCGACCGGCCTCGACAGTTTCCGCGCCCAGCTTGCCAAAGTCCGCGACCTCGAACGTACGCTGGGCCGCCTCAGCAGCGGCGGCGGCAATGCCCGCGATCTCGTGGCGCTGCGCCAGGCCTTGGAGCAAATCCCGGCGGTGAAGAAAATTCTCTCGGAATTGGCAGGGCCGAGCGGCCGCTCGGCCTTGCTCCAGGAAGAACCCGAGGCCGCGCTGATACGCGGCCTTACCTTGATCGCCGAACTGAATTCACAACTCACCGCATCCCCCGACCTCGTTGAATTGATCGCCCGCGCCATCGTGGACGAACCGCCGCTCGCCGTGAAGGAAGGCGGCATGATCCGCGACGGCTTTGATCCGAACCTCGACGAACTCCGCGACGCCCAGCGCGGCGGCAAGGATTGGATTGCAAAATTGCAGGCGGACGAAATTACGGCGACAGGCATCGGTTCGTTGAAGGTGCGGTTTAATTCTGTTTTCGGTTATTACATCGAAGTCACCAAATCGAATCTCGACAAGGTGCCGCCGCATTACATCCGCAAACAAACCGTCGCCAACGGCGAGCGCTACATCACGCCGGAGTTGAAGGCGATGGAAGGCAAAATCCTCGGCGCGGAGGAACGCAGCGTGAAGCTCGAATACGAACTGTTCCAGCGTATCCGCGAAGAAGTGTTGGCGCAGTTGCCGCGCATCCAGCAAACTGCTTCTGCCCTCGCGCAGCTCGACGTGCTCACGTCCTTCGCCGAAACGGCGCGGCTGCACAGCTACTGCCGCCCGCACATCGCCGACGAAGGCGTCCTGCAAATCCGCGACGGACGCCATCCCGTGCTGGAGCAGCGGCTGGTGGAAGAACGGTTCGTGCCGAATGACACCGGATTGGCGTTTGCCGATTGCCGATTGCCGATTGAAAAACCTGCCGAGGTGCCGCCTCAATCAAAAATCGAAAATCGAAAATCAGCAATTCCCCAAATCGCCATCATCACCGGGCCGAACATGGCGGGCAAATCAACCTACATCCGGCAGGTCGCGTTGCTTACGTTGCTCGCGCACACGGGGAGTTTCGTTCCCGCCGCCGAGGCGCGCATTGATCTCGTGGACCGCATCTTCACCCGCATTGGTGCGAGCGATGATCTGGCGCGGGGTCAATCCACCTTCATGGTGGAGATGACCGAAACGGCGAACATTCTCAACAACGCCACGCCGCGCAGCCTTATAGTCCTCGACGAAATCGGACGCGGCACCAGCACCTTCGATGGGCTGAGTCTCGCGTGGAGCATCGTCGAGCATTTGCATAATGCCGTTGGTGCAAAAACTTTATTCGCCACGCATTACCACGAGCTGACCGAACTCGCGGGACGGTTGCCGCGTTTGAAAAACTTCAACGTCGCCGTGCGCGAGTGGCATGACTCGATAGTGTTCCTGCGCAAGATCGTCGAAGGCGGCACGGACAAAAGCTACGGCATCCAAGTCGCACGACTGGCCGGCGTGCCCAAGGAAGTGTTGGAGCGTGCGAAGCAAATCCTCGTCAACCTCGAAGAATCCGAACTCACGCCCGAAGGCAACGTGCGCCAGCCGCGCCGCCAGCAGGAGCGCGACAAACTCAAACAACTCATCCCGCCACCGCAGATGGATTTGTTTGGGTGAAAGACTCAGTTGTGCTTGAGATCACGGCTGGATAATACGAAGATTTTTCCTTGGTAGAGCAGATACAGCAGGGCAACAAAAGCCACGCCCAGCATCCCATACAGTGCGTAACCTTTGGTCTTTCTCCATGCAATCTGCCGGTCGTAAAGCTTGACCAACGGCTGAATTTTGTCAGCGGGATAACCATATTCGAGCGACATCTGCAAAACTCCTTTGGCTGACTCCAGTGTTCGGGTTGCTGCCTCAATCGCGGCATAATCAAAGAGCAAACTGGCCACCGAGGGGTCGGGCGGCTTGACGAACTGAAGCCGCTCGCTCAATTGGTATTCAATCGCCCCAGTCAATTCAGCGGTGGAAAGCTTCACGTCGCCAAAGGTCAGTTGTTGCCCGATGCTTGGCGGCGATAGTTCGAGAACGGAATGTTTCTTGAAATAATCCGGGTCGCTCTGCTGCGCGATTTTGGCTTCCAATATTCGGGCGTGCAGCCATTCGGTGCCTTGGTGGGAATCGGGATTGCGCCGAATCCCTTCCCGAATCCACCGCAGCGCCTCCTTGTTTTTTCCGGACAGCTCGTAGGCGGTGCCCAGGTTGGCCGCAATGAAGTATTCGCCGGGTTTTTCTTTTTCCAACTGCTCGAGGCGATCAACCGCCTCGCCGCTTCGCCCCAGGTACATCAACGCCACCGAATAATCACTGCGGTCGTTGAAATTGGTCGCACCGCGCAACTTCACCTCGATCTTTTGTCCGTCGGGTTGGTGATTTTTCAGCATTGCGTGGCGCAACATGGTGACGCCAGTCCGCCGGGAAGTGCTGGCCGACTCACCGTTGTATTTCGTTCCCTTCCCGGAGAAATTGGCGCAGGACAGCGCCGTGTAGGCAAAGCATAAAACTCCCAAACTACATGCGATGGTTTTCATATTGTTGGCTTTCTAATCGGTTAGACGGAGTTAGTCTGATTTTGCTCCGTGAGGATTGAATCTTTTAAGCATCGCTCCCGATCCCGGGTCCTCCACGAGTTGTTTCTGATGCTTGCAAGTTGCGGATAAGCTTGCCGCGCCAGAAGTTTTGTTGCTAAACAGATTCATGCCGCCGCAAGCCGCCCGTTCCACTTCGCGCAATTCCTGGTCGTG
>JANYDP010000533.1 GCA_025363535.1 Verrucomicrobiota bacterium
AAAAACTCCCTTGAGCCACGACCACGCCGCGCGGAGTCCCACTTCGCGCGAACCGGCCAGCGAATAAATTTTCACCAACTGCTCTTCGTGACCCTGAAAACGCGGCGGCAGCAGGATCATGGTCTTCGTCGAGTCGCCTTCCACGCACAGAATCTCCGAGTAAAACAAACCGTGGCCGGTCTCGTATTTTCCTTCGGGCAACACCAGCATGCGCTGCGGCAGCACGAGCCACGGACGATAATTGAGGACAAGATTTCCCTGGTCGTTGCGGGACAATTTCCCATAGGTGCGGGCGGGCGCGTCGTTGATCTTGCGGCTGAGGAACATTTTGTTTTCCTTGGCATCCGGCACGAAGCGACGGCTGCGGAACGTCACGTAATCCCAGATGAATTCCATGCCGAAGTGCGACAGCCGGAAGGACCAGCCCGCAATGAAATATGAAATGATTACAATGATCGCCGCCCACGCCGCGCCGAGCCAGGGATTCGCATACGCGCTGGCGACGACGGTCGCGAGCACGCCGGTGCGAAAGGCTTTAAGCGCGGTGTCCACGGTCGTGAACGGACTGAGCAGGATGAGAATGTTGATGGCGTTGGACGCGAGGAACACGACGAAGAACAGAATCATCGCCACGGGCGTCATGATGAGATTGTAGGCCCAGTGAAAATCCAGCGCCGCAAAACCCAGGGAGCTGAACGACGAACCGGTCAGGCCCGCATCATGCATCAGCGAAACCGCGAACGGCACAAACGCGCCGGTGGCGACCAGCCCGCTGATCTTGTGTTCGACCGTCTCCACCACGTCCAGCGGCTTCTTGATGGCCGTGGGCAGTACCGTGCCCGCCGTGTCCTTGATGAAACACACCGCCACGACGAGCAACGCCGGCACCCAGAACTTGGGATTGGCGAACCACGGCAGCTTGGCTTTTTGCTCCTCCGTCTTGGCGCGGTAATACTGGATGGCTCCCACCACGCCGACGCCCATCAGCGGGGAAATGGCGACGCCGGTGATCTGGGAAAGGGTCTGGGCCATTTGCACGCCGGGCTTGACGACGGGATCAACCGGGGCTTTTTCCAACGCATGGGCGGTCGGCGGGCAAAACATTCCGGTGACGGCGGCCAGCACGACGAGGAGAACAACCAGTTTTTTCATGGCGGCAAACTTCCGGCTTTTTGCTGCGGCTGTAAAGGAGGAATTGGCCGTCCCGGAGCCTCTGTGGCCTTCACCCGATTCCATTGCGGCCAGCGTTTACGGGTCCGTCCACCGCTCCGAGCGACCGGAGTTTTCGGTTGCGATCTGGGCATCGCTCGCCTAGCCTGTGCGCGTCAACTCATGAACCGCCGCCCGACAACTACAATTTAGCGTTCGCGAACAACCCGCGAACGCCAACGCCTCCGACTCATGGTCCGGGGCGTTTTTATTTGTCCAAATGAAAGACAGGATTAACCGGATTTACAGAATGGAACTGCCCCAAGTTCTGTCTGTCGGAATTTTGTTAATTCTGTAAATTCTGTCTCCTAAAATTTATGTCCGAAGAAAATAAAGATCAGTCGGCGCAACCGAACCCCGAACGCAAAACTCTCGACGACCGCGCGAAGATGACCGAACTGGAACGCATCCGGCATTCCTGCGCCCACGTGCTTGCCACCGCCATCCTGCGGCTTTGGCCCGAGGCCCAGTTCGCGTATGGTCCGCCCGTGGAGACCGGCTTTTACTACGACCTCGAACTGCCGCACCGCATTTCCCAGGAAGACTTCGAGAAGATCGAGGCGGAGATGAAGAAGGAGATCAAGGCGAATAATCCTTTCGAGAAACAAACCGTCACGCGCGAGCAGGCGATTGCGGATGCGACGGCTGGTCGTCTCGGCGGACTCGCGGAGCGCCCCGGCAACGCCTCGAAGTTCAAATTGGATTTGATCCAGCAGATTCCCGAAGGCGAGCCGATTTCCTATTACAAGAACGGCGATTTCATTGACCTCTGCGCCGGGCCGCACGTGATGCGCACCGGCAACATCGGCGCGTTCAAGCTCACCACGGTCGCGGCGGCCTACTACAAGGGCGACGAAAAAGGGCCGCAGCTCCAGCGCATCTACGGCACCGCGTTCAAGAACAAGACGCAGCTCGACGAGTATTTCAAGATGCTCGAAGAGGCCAAGCGCCGCGACCATCGCAAGATTGGCGCGGAGATGGGGCTGTTCGCGATTGACACCGAGTTTGTCGGGCCGGGCATGCCGCTGTGGCTGCCCAAGGGCACGGTGCTCGTCGAGGAACTGGAAAAGCTGGCGAAGGAAACGGAATTCGCCGCCGGCTACGTCCGCGTCCGCACGCCGCATCTGGCCAAGGAGAAGATGTATAAAACCTCCGGGCACTTGCCGTACTATGCGGAGAGCATGTTTCCGAAAATGGAAATGGACGAACACCGCGAAGCCCGCGCGAAACTCCAAGCCCGCATCGCCGGCTTGGAAAAACAACTGGCCGATTGCGCGAACAAGTTCGGCAGCAAGTAACCAAAGCCATGCCGCATAATCCGGAAACAACTCTGATTTACCACATCACAGATGTGGCGAATCTTCCGGCGATCATTGTGGAGAATGGTTTGTGCTCAGACGCAGTCATGGTGAAACGAAGTGCGGAAATCATCGGCTACGACCACATCAAAAAACGCCGGTTGAAAGAAATTCCTGTTCCCTGCTGTGAGTGGCGTCGTGTTGGCGAATTCGTTCCATTCTATTTCTGCCCGCGCTCGCCGATGCTATTCACGATTAACAAAGGCAACACGGGCCGGCCGGTTGGATGCCAGAGAACGATTGTTCATTTGGTGAGCACGATGGCGGTTGGAATGGCGACCGGCAAAGCTTGGGCTGTTAGCAGCGGAAACGCAGGCGCTTTTCACACGACGTTTTCCGCAAAGCCTGACGCGCTCAACGCGCTGGATTGGACTGCCATTCGCGCCACGCAGTGGCAGAGCGTGCAACACCAGAAAGCCGCCGAGTTTCTTGTGGCGGACTTTTTTCTATGGACAGCCATCCAAGAAATCGGCTGTGAAAATTCTGTGACGGCTGGTAAAGTGCGTGAGTTTCTAGCTGACGCGGCGCATCAGCCGGGAGTCAGCGTCAAACCCAGTTGGTATTATTGAAGCCATGATCGAAATCACCCAAGGCAATCTGCTCAAAGCGCCCGCCGAAGCGCTGGTGAACACCGTGAACACGGTTGGCGTCATGGGCAAAGGCATCGCGCTGCAATTTCGTCAGGCGTTTCCCGAGATGTATCGCGCTTACGAAAAAGCCTGCGAGGATGGCGACCTGCGACTCGGCCAAGTGCAAGTCTTCGACCTCGGCGGTCTCGTCGGCGGGCCGCGATGGATCATCAACTTTCCAACCAAAGGGCATTGGCGGGCCGCGAGTCGGCTTGCTGATGTCGAAACTGGATTGGTTGACCTCGTTTCCAAAGTCCGTCAGTTGGGCATCCACTCCATCGCCATCCCGCCGCTGGGTTGCGGCAATGGTGGGTTGGATTGGAATGAAGTTCGTCCTCGCATCGAGAAAGCGTTTACACCGCTCGCGGAGGTTCGCGTTTTGATTTACGAACCGGCAGGCGCACCGAAATCAGCCGTCATGCCGAATCGGACCACACGCCCAAAACTTACACTCGGCCAGGCTGCGCTTGTCAGATTGATGGACCGCTATCTGAAAGGTTTGCTCGACCCGTTTGTAAGCCTGCTTGAAATCCACAAGCTCATGTATTTCTTCAAGGCTTCCGGCGAGGACTTGCCGAAGCTGACCTTCGAGAAACAACTTTACGGCCCATATTCGCCGGTCTTGCGGCATCTCTTGATTCGCACGGAGAACCATCTCACGCGCGGGTTTGGCGAAGGAGCGGACAGGCCCACCACGCCGATTGAACTGCTGCCCGGCGCGGTTGAAGTCGCCGAAGCATTTCTGGACAAGTTGCCTGAAACCAAAGAGCGGATGCAGCGGGTCGCCACGTTAATTGAAGGCTATGAAGACCCGTATGGCATGGAACTTTTGAGTTCCGTCCATTGGGTGATGCAACACGAAGCCGGTGCGAACGACGATGTGGAAAAAGCCGTTGCTGGCGTTCAAAACTGGAACGAACGGAAGCGCCGTCTGCTCAAGCCTGAACATTTGCGTCTTGCTTGGAAACATCTGCACGACCAAGGCTGGGTTGCTGCCATTTAACTCTTACCTGAATCTACAATTACCATGTCTGCCATTTTGAAAGACGAAGATTTTTCGGCCATTGAGCAGGCCGTCAAGGCCAGCACCGCGCCGACGGAGATTGTCGCCGCGTTCAACGAGTTGGCCGCGTTGCGCGCGCAGTTGAACAAGCTGGGCGAGGCGGAGAGTTATTACCTCAAAGCCATGAACTGCCCGCATCACCACCGCATTTTTGCGGCTGAACCGCACAGTTATCGCGACCTACCGTTGCGCCTCGCGGAATACGGCACTTGCTATCGCTACGAGCAGTCGGGCGAGTTGTTCGGCCTCATGCGCGTGCGTTCGCTCAACATGAACGACGCGCACATTTATTGCACCGAGGAGCAGTTCGCCGACGAGTTCCGCGCGGTGAACGACATGTATCTGAAGTATTTCAAAATCTTCGGCCTGGAAAAATATCAGATGCGCTTCAGCACTTCCTCGCCGGAAGGTCTCGGTAAAAAATACGTGGACGAACCTGCGTTGTGGAAAAAAACCGAGGACATGGTGCGCAACGTTCTCAACGAATCCGGCATTAACTACGTCGAGGTCGCGAACGAAGCGGCGTTTTATGGGCCGAAGATTGACGTGCAGGTGTGGAGCGCCATCGGCCGCGAATTCACCATCGCCACCAACCAGGTGGACTTCGCCGTGCCCGCGAAGT
>JANYDP010000034.1 GCA_025363535.1 Verrucomicrobiota bacterium
GCCGATGAACCGACCGGCAATCTGGATTCCCGCACGACCGAGGACGTCCTCAAGATGTTTCAAAAGCTGAATGAGGAGGAAGGTCTTACCATCATAATCGTCACCCATGACGAGAACGTGGCGCGCCACACCAAACGCGTCATCCGCATGAAGGATGGAATGATTATCGAGGAAGGTTCTCCGCAAAACCGGCTGACTTCCATGCCGGATAACAAAGCGAAGGCGGGCGAGCCGCTCCGCGTGGAACACGAAACCAGCGGAGACATCATCAAAGCCGGCTGGCGGATTCTTCGTTTAGCATTGCACGCATTGCGCCGAAACATCATGCGGTCACTGTTGACTTGTCTGGGGATTATCATCGGTATCGCGGCGGTCATCGCCATGATGGAAATCGGTCGCGGATCTTCCTATTCCATAGAACAAACGATTTCCAGTCTTGGTGCCAACGTGATCCAGATGGATCCGAATGACACTGTGGTCGGCGGGGTGAGTTCCGGTGGCGGCGGACGAGTGACCCTCACACCAGCGGATGCGGATGCGATTCGCACCGAATGCAGCGCCGTTAAATGGGTGGCTCCGAGTGTCGACTGCCGGGCACAGGTCATTTACGGCAACCATAATTGGAATCCCGACCGGGTGCTCGGCACCTCGCCTGATTTTCTCAGCATTCGCAAATGGAGTCTTGCCGAGGGTGATTTCTTTACGGATGACGATGTGCGCAGCCTGGCTCCGGTCTGTCTCATCGGCCAGACCATCGTTCGCCAGTTGTTCGGTGATGAATCTCCGCTCGGAAAGGAGATTCGCGTTAAGAACATCGGTATGAAAGTGGTCGGCGTTCTCAGCCGCAAGGGAGCGAACATGATGGGTCGCGATCAGGACGACATCATCATCGCCCCGTGGACCACGGTGAAATTCCGTGTCACGGGTGTCCGGCAATCCGTCTCGTCCGGCAGCAGCTCTTCGTCATCCTCGCAGATGAACTCACTAAACCAGATTTATCCGAATCAGTCGGTGCAGTTGTTCCCGCAACAGTCTTCGGTTCAGGCGGCGGACATGCCGCAGATGACACGCTTCACTGATCTCGACGACGTTTGGATTTCCGCCGCCAGGCCGCAGGATATTCCGGTGGCGATTCATCAAATCACGAGCCTGATGCGTGACCGGCATCACATCCAACCCGGAGCACCGGACGATTTCCGGATTCGTGACCTGACTGAAATTTCTCAGGCGCTTGCTTCCACCAGCCATGTGATGACCAACTTGCTGCTGGTTGTGGCACTCATTTCGCTCGTCGTTGGTGGTGTAGGAATCATGAACATCATGCTGGTGTCGGTGACCGAGCGAACAAGGGAGATCGGTTTGCGGATGGCCGTTGGTGCTCGAGCGAAAGATATATTGCGGCAATTCCTTGTCGAGGCGGTTGTGCTTTGTCTCGCCGGTGGCATTGTCGGAATTTTGTTGGGGCGCGGTGCTTCTTTTGCCATCACCGCGCTGCTGCATTGGCCGACGATTCCGTCGCTGCCCGCCATCGTCGCCGCCGTCGCGGTATCAGTAACCGTGGGAATCGTTTTTGGTTATTATCCTGCTTGGAAAGCTTCCCGCCTCGATCCAATTGAGGCGCTTCGTTATGAGTAGTTCAGATTTGATTTATACGGCAGTCAGCGATCTCCGGCAAATCCGGAGGCTTGAGATGGCGTAAAAAGCGGAACCGTTTCGACGAACGTTTTCCTGAGACAGTTACACAATTTCTGTTTGGACATGAACTGGCTGCTAATGGCGCTCGTTCCAAAAAAGCAGACGATGTGGTTAGTCGCGGCGGGATAAAAATCTATTTGGACGGATTCTCAATTTGCTCACGCTCCGCCTGACGATGTTGCCGAAATCATCAAATGCGCAGTGGTCGGTCTAAAATGAATTATTTGTCATAATTCAAAAGACATGTAACCAAACCTCAGTCTCAATCATCAAGTTCGGTCTATGAATCCTCTTTCACGCATCCTCACCTTGACGGGAATCGGCCTGCTGGCCAGCAACGCTCTCGCTCAAACCGGCACCTCTTACAAGGTTCTCGACACCACCCAGCTCATGGGCAGCGGCGGCGTTGATTACGTCTATGCCGACAACGACGCCCGACGAGTTTATGTGCCGCGCGGCGGAAATACTTTCGTGTTCGACCTGGACAACCACCAATACATCGGCACCGTCACCAACATTGGTGGTCATGGTGTAGCCATTGACACCAAGACCCATCATGGCTTTAGCAGTGCCGGGAAGATCGGCATGTTCGACACGGAGACGATGCAGAAGATCAAGGACATTGACGTTTCGGGTCGGCCTGATGGCATCCTGCTCGAACCCCTCACGGACCGCGTGTATATTTTCAGCCATCAGTCGCCCAGCATCACGGTGCTCGATCCCAAGGACGGGACGGTTCTCGGCAGCGTGGATGTAGGCGGTGCGATGGAGCAGGCACAAAGCGACGGGCAGGGAAAATTGTATGTGACAGTTGAAGACGAAAACAAAATCGCCGTGGTGGACGTCAAAACGCTCAAGGTCATCACCAAGTATGAACTCGGCGACAAAGGCGACGGGCCCGCCGGCCTGGGTCTTGATGTGAAGAATCACATCCTATTTGCCATGTGCCACAGCCAGAACTGCGTCGTGGTAAACGCGGACGACGGAAAAGTGCTGACGACGCTGCCCATTGGCAATGGCACGGATGGCGGCGGGTTTAATCCCAACACCATGGAGGCGTTCAGTTCGCAGGGCAACGGCACCCTGACCATCATCAAGGAAAACAGTCCCACGAGCTTTGCGGTGGAACAGACCGTGCAGACCAAACAGGGCTGCAAAACCTCCTCGCTCGACACCAAGAACAACCGGATTGTTTTGATCTGCACCGAACGCGCGCCGCAAGCGGCCTCGACCACGCCCATACAGGCTACGAACGCTCCACCCGGCCAACGGCGCGGCGGTGGTGGGCGTGGCGGGCCTGGCAATCTCGACGTGCTGTGGGTCGGCCGTTAATTAAAAGGTCATTTTTGAATGCAGCCCAGCCGTAATTGGCTGGTTTTTTTTCTTATGCGCTGCGCCACTTGTCCCGTCCTCCGATTTTTGTGTTTCGGACACGCGCAACATCCGGTGAATGACCAGGATTCAATTCTCGTGCCTTTTCAATTGCCCCCCTTTGAGTAGGGGCAATCGCAGAGGCTTGCTCTCAGCCAGGCTTTCTTACCGCGTAATCGTCCTCGCTGCGTTGTTCAAAAAACAATCTGTTTTTAGAATTACTCATACGACGACCGTAGCACCCTATTTATCCATGCCCAACGGAGAATCTTTAAGCGGCGAAACCATCTTTTCTATTAATGAATTGGCGCAGTATATCGGCAGATTCACGACCGCCTGATTTCAGAAGGGTATGCGAATCGCGACAAAAATAGGTTCTTCCGGAAAGTTTGAGTCTGAAAGGATGGATTTGGCATGATGAGGCATGCGTCAAAGTTTGTTGTATCATGCGTTTGGGGTGCGGGAGGGATACGATTACGTCGAGACGATCTACCAAGACGGTTGCGTTCGGTTTGTGCTGTCGGTGCGGCCGGACTGGATCAAGTGTCCGGCGTGCGGTGGCAAGGACATCGTCCGCAAGGGGCGGCGGTATCGGGAACTGCAAACGGTGCCCATCGGATTGAAGCCGGTGTTTTTGGTGGTGGAGGTGCCCAAATGCCAGTGCGCGGCCTGCGGCAAACGCTTCGAGGCCGCCCCCCCCTTTGCCCCGGCCTATGTCCGCTACACCCACCGGCTCCAGGCGTTTGTCGAAGCCCTCTCGGGCCGGATGACCATCAGCGATCTGGCCGCCCTCACGGGGCTGGGCTGGGACACCGTCAAGGACATCGTCAAGGGGCGGCTGGAAAAGGATTACGGCCATCCTCGCCTGAAGGAACTCCGGCGGCTTTCGATGGATGAGATTTACGTCGGGCGGCGGAAGAAGTTTTACACGCTGGTCATCAATGCCGACACCGGGCACGTCGTCTGGGTGGCCCATGGCCGTGGCGGGGATTGCCTGCGTAAATTCTGGCGTTTGCTGCGCTTGAGCAAGGCCAAGGTCGAGGCGGTGAGCATGGACATGAGTCCGGCGTATTGGGCCAGCGTGGCCGAAAACCTGCCGGCAGCGACCATCGTTTTTGATCGTTTCCACATCGCCAAACTGGTCAATGAAAAGCTCGATGACCGGCGGCGGGAAATGGTGCGCGAAGCCACCGGCCTGATGCAGCAGACCGTCAAGGGAGTGCGCTATCTGCTGCTGCTGCGCCGGGACAACGTGGCTGCCCAGCGACTGCCGCAGTTGCAGGCGGCGCTCAAGCACAACGAGCCGTTGAACACCGGCTATTTGTTGAAGGAGGCCTTGGGGCTGCTGTGGGAGCAGCCCAGCTACGCGCAAATGAAATCCTATCTGCACCAAGGGTGCGCGGGGGCGCTGGACTCGGGCGTGCGGCAGATGCAACAGTTGGGCAAGTCCCTGCTGGCACACGCCAGCGGCATCCTGGCCTGGTGGAAGCACCGCATCAGCAACGGCCGCATGGAAGGCATTAACATCAAAATTAAAACCCTCCTCCGTCAAACCTATGGCCTCCGCGACGAACGCTTCTTCACCCTCAAACTTTATTTACAGCCTTCATCATTCAAGACTCACACTTCTCGGATGAACCCAAAAATATGATTCTGGCAGAGCAGCCGGAGGGGAGGTCCAGTTCCCGAACAACTAGGACTGCATTTGCCGCCAAAGCGCAATCCATGGAAGAACGAGGCTCAACGGATGAGCATGTTCGACGGGGTGGCGGTGGCGCAGGTGTGTAGCTTGACGAACACGAAATGAACGGCTCGACCTGCTGTGGTCCATGCCTCGAACGTCGACGTCTGGTTGGAAAACCAATCGAATTGAAGGCCGCTGAGAAAAAATGTGGATGACACAAAGAGTTTTACCCGACGATCCAAAGCGGCCGCCACGCATCTACGAAGCCGATGTCTAAGAATCAAATTGAAGTTTTTGGAAAATGCCGTCTAATTTAATTTTTACCCGGCATGAACATCACCAGATTGGAAAACAGAAGGCCAGCGCGGCCAGGGACATCGCTACAACAGACATTTACCGCCCGGCTTTTTCTCCCCTTGCTCTGTAGTCTGGGTTTTACCGCGAGTGTGACTGCCGATGAGCTGGATCATTGGTCTTGG
>JANYDP010000076.1 GCA_025363535.1 Verrucomicrobiota bacterium
CGAAACTGTTCCCGTCCCGCGCATCGGTGTCGGCGACCTGCTGGTCCAGGTCGCCGCCTGTGGCGTGTGTCCCACGGACATCAAAAAAATCCACCACGGCACCGTGCCGCCGCCGCGGATTTTCGGCCATGAAACCGCCGGCACCATTGTCCGCGTTGGCGCGAGTGTGCGCGGCTTCAAGGTCGGTGAGCGCGTCGCGTTGCACCATCACGTCCCCTGCCTCGCTTGTCACGCCTGTCGGCATCGCGCCTTTGCGCAATGCGACCAATACAAGCGCACCGGCATCACGGCGGGCTTTGCACCGGCGGGCGGCGGTTTCGCCGACTACGTGCGCGTCCTGCCGTTCGTGCTGCCGGGCGTGGTGAAAATCCCGGCGAAAAATTCCTTTGAAGAAGGCGCGATGCTGGAACCCGTCAACACCGTTCTCAAAGCGGTCAAACGCCTGTCGTTGCTGCCCGGGGACAACGTCCTCGTCGCGGGCCAGGGGCCGATCGGACTCATGTTCACGCGCCTGCTGCAGTTGCGGGGAATGAATGTGCTCGCCACCGACCTGATGGCCTCGCGATTAAAACTCGCCAAAAACTTCGGCGCGAAATGGACAAGGTTGGCGCAAAGTCCAAAGCCCGAAGCCCGAAGTTTTCCCGAACTTGATGCAGCCATCATTGCGGTGCCGTCCGATGCCGCACTGGCGGAGGCAATGCAGTTCATTCGCGGCGCAGGCCAGGTGCTGTTGTTCGCCCACACCAAGCGTGGCGCACTCACCCAGCTGGATCTCGCCTCCATTTGCGTGGACGAAAAAGATTTGCTCGGCAGTTACTCCGCCGATTTCACCTTGCAACGTGAAGTCGCGCGCCTGGTTTTTTCGCGCCAGCTCGATGTCCGCCCGCTCATCACGCATCGGTATCCACTGGCCGAAACCGCCGCCGCCGTCCAGCTCGCGTCGCATCCCACGCCGGACTCGCTCAAGGTTCTGGTCAGCCA
Organism: Verrucomicrobiota bacterium; assembly: GCA_025363535.1. Lineage (GTDB taxonomy): Bacteria > Verrucomicrobiota > Verrucomicrobiia > Limisphaerales > CAIQOK01 > CAIQOK01. The sequence continues at coordinate 982 of JANYDP010000076.1, forward strand.
CACCTTGGGCGCGGCTTGACGTGGCCCCGGACTTTGCCAATCTCCCGCCATGCCGTTGCCAGTCATCAGCATGGCGCAGATGCGCGAATGGGAAAACGCCAGTTGGGCGCAAGGCCGCCAGGAGGCTGATGTCATCCGACGCGTGGGCCGGGCCATTGTTGAAACTGCGCGCCGGCTCACCCAGCCCACCGAATTGATCCTCATCCTTGCCGGACGCGGCCACAACGGCGCGGACGCCCGCATCACGCTGGAACTTTTCGACGACCGCCGCCTGGATACGCTGGACGTGAAAGATCCCACGGCGGATTTTGCGGAGCTGGAATCGTTGCTCGCCGCCCGACCGGTGCTGATCATTGACGGTCTCTTCGGCATCGGCCTGAACCGCCCGCTCGACGCCGCATGGCAGAAATTCATCGGCGCGATCAACGCCGCCAAAATCCCCGTGCTGTCCGTGGATGTCCCGTCCGGCCTGGACGCGGACACCGGCGAACCGCAGGGTGCCGCGATTCAAGCCGCCGTCACGCTCACCGTCGGCGCGCCCAAAATGGGCCTGTTGAAAATGGCCGCGTGGCCATTCGTCGGACGGCTTGAAGCCGCCCCGGGAGTCGGACTGATCCAGTATCCCCACACGGGCGAACTCAACTGGACATTGGCGGAGGATTTCGCGGGGCTGCCGCCAGCGCGACCCGTGGCCGGACACAAGGGGACTTTCGGGCACGTCGGCATTATTGCCGGCAGCCTGGGCTACCACGGCGCGGCGGTGCTCGCGGCGCGCGGCGCACAGCGGGCGCAACCGGGTCTCGTCACGGTGCTCACACAGGAGATGGTTTACATTCCGGTCGCTGCCCAATTACAGGCGGCGATGGTGCGACCGTGGAATTCCCACGCCAGCCTTGACGAATTCTCCGCCTTGCTCATCGGCCCCGGACTGGCCGCGCCGGACTTGGCCGGCGATTTAAAACAACTCACGCGCGAACTCTGGAAAAATTCTCCGCTGCCCATCGTCGTGGACGCCAGCGCGCTGGACTGGCTGATGCCTGAAGCTTTCGCACCGAACACCCTCCGAGTTCTCACCCCGCACCCGGGCGAGGCCGCACGACTGCTGAAAACTTCCACCACTCAAGTGCAGTCGGATCGTCCGGCGGCTGTGCGCGAACTTTCCAAAATGTTCGGCGGTTGTTTTATCGTCTTGAAAGGCCATCAAACATTGGTTGGCCGCAGCACCGGCGACATTTTTGCAAACTCCTCCGGCAACCCCCGCCTCGCCCAGGGCGGCGCGGGCGATGTGTTGGCGGGTCTGCTCGCCGGACTGCTCGCGCAACCCGCGTGGCAGACGGATGCGCTCCAGACGATCCGCTACGCCGTCTGGCGGCACGGCGCGGCGGCGGATGCGTTGACGGCAACGCGGCCGCATTGGGTGATTGAAGATTTGATTGAGGCCCTCGGAGCGCGGTAGCCAGATGCATTTGAACCAACTGTTACAGGCAAGGCCACCCGAGGTTTTTAATTTCTGATTCAGCCGGGTTGTGTAAATTTCCTTCCTTTGCCGGAAGCCATCTGCTAAAGAAATCGCACCGTGCGAAAAATCACTTTCATTTGCCTGACCGTCCTGCTCTGCGGACTGGGCGTCCATGCGGAAACTTTTCAACTGCTGGACGGCAAAACCGTCACCGGCGAAGTCCTCCTCGGCTCGGCCACCGACAACGGGTTGCAGTTCCGGATTGACGACAACCAACACGAACTTGTGCCGTGGTCGAACTTCACACAGGACGATCTGAAAAAATTCCAGCAAAACTCCAAGTACCCCAAGCTTGCCGCGCTGGTGGAACCGTTCATCGAAGTGTCCCAGGAGGAAAAACTCAAAAAAACCGAGGTGAAAATCAATCCCGTGCCGCGCCTGGAACGGCCGGAAGCGCGTTCGCTGGTGGGCGCGCTGTTCTCCTCCGGACTGGGACTCACCCTTTTGCTGCTGCTCTACGCGGCCAATCTTTATGCGGGTTACGAGGTGGCGCTGTTCCGGGCGCGGCCGCCGGCGGTGGTCTGCGGCGTGGCGGCCGTACTACCGGTGGTTGGACCGATCATTTTCCTGTCGCTGCCGACGGTGATGGATCCAACGCGGGCCGAAGCCGCGGCGGTGGAAGCGGAAGGCGCGCCGGCGGAGACCGGGGCGTCGGACAGTTCGCCGCTGGCCTCCGAGCCTTCCGCGACGCATCATGAACCGGCCGCGCCCGGCGGCCTGCACATCAGCCACGCCAGCCGCACGGAAGCCGCACCCGCTGGCGGCGCGCTGCCGGCCGCGCAGATTTTCCAGCGGGGCGCGTTCACCTTCAACCGGCGGTTTTTGGAAACCAAGTTCGCCGGCTTCTTTGGCGTCGTCCGCCGGGATGCCGAGAAGGACATGATCCTCGTCATCAAAGCCGCGCGCGGCGAATATCACGGCACGCGCATCTCGCGCATCTCGGCCAACGACCTCCACCTGCAAGTCGTCAAAGGCTCGGCCAGCGAGGAAGTCCTGATCCCGTTCACTGAAATCAAAGAAATCCAGGTCAAACACAAGGACGCTCCATGAAATACCGCACCATTCTCCTCTTCGGCGCACCTGGTTGCGGCAAAGGCACGCAGGGAAAAATCCTTGGTAGCATCCCCCATTTCTATCACTGCGCCTGCGGTGACGTGTTTCGGAACCTCACCATTGACAGCAAAATCGGCCAGGTCTTCATCAAGCATTCCAGCCGGGGCGAACTCGTGCCGGATCGGACGACGATTGATCTCTGGCGGCAGTCCATCGAATCCAACACCCGCATCGGACGGTTTCATCCCGACCAGGATACGCTCGTGCTCGACGGTATTCCGCGCACCGTTCACCAAGCGGAGATGTTGAAGACGACGCTGGAGGTGGTCGGCATTTTTTATCTGCGCACGACGGATCAGAACAATCTCATCAAGCGGCTCCAGCGGCGCGCCCTGAAGGAAAACCGGCTCGACGATGCGAACCTCGAAATCATCCGCACGCGCCTGCTGACTTACGAAAAGGAAACCAAGCCCGTGCTGCAATACTACGGCCGCAAGCTGGTCCACCACATTGACGCCGACCAGTCGCCGGTCAAAGTGCTGTCGGATATTTTACGGCATACGCTGAAGGCTTGATGGTGAAACGTGATTCACGCCGCACGCCGCACGTTTCACAATGACCCGAATCATTTTCATGGGCACGCCGGAACTGGCGGGGGCCAGCTTGACGGCGTTGTTGCGCGGGCCGGAATTTCAAATCGTCGCCGTCGTCACCCAGCCCGACCAGCCCAAGGGACGCGGCCTCAAACTCCAGCCTGCGCCGGTCAAGGAAATCGCCCTCCGCGAAAATCTCCCCGTGCTGCAACCTGACCGCGCCCGCGACGAACAATTCCTCCAGCAACTCCGCGAGCTGCAACCCGAATTGATCGCCGTCGCCGCGTACGGACAGATCTTGCCGGCGAGCATTTTGGATCTGCCGCGCTTCGGCTGCCTGAACGTCCACACCTCGCTGCTCCCGAAATATCGCGGTGCCTCGCCGATCCAGCGCGCGGTGTTGAATGGTGATTCCGAATCCGGCGTGACGATCATGAAAATGGACGCTGGCATGGACACCGGCGACATTCTCACGCAGGAAAAAACTCCGATCCGGCCGGAAGACAATGCGCAGACGCTCCACGACCGGCTCGCCCAGATCGGCGCGGCGCTGCTGGTGAAAACCATTCCCGCTTACGTGGCCGGAAAAATTCAACCACGCCCGCAACCGACAGAAGGCGTCAGCCACGCGGCGAAAATCAAAAAGAGCGACGGACAGATTGATTGGACGCAGCCCGCCGTGGCGGTGTGGAACCGAGTGCGCGGCCTGACGCCGTGGCCGGGAGCGTTCACCTTCCTGCCCGGCCAGCCGAAGCCGACGCTGTTGAAAATCTGGCAGGCCGACGTTACACCGGCGGCGGGACCGCCCGGAGAGGTTTTGCGCGCAGACAAAAGTGGCGTCGTCGTCGGTTGCGGCAGCGGGTCGTTGCGCGTTTTGATGTTGCAACGCGAAGGCGGTCGGCAGATGACGGCGCAGGAATTTCTCGCGGGGAATCCACTGCAAGTCAGGCAAAAACTCGGCTGATTTCAGCCACCGAGCTTCCGGTGCGCCGCCATGAATTTTTCGACGCGCTCCGGCTCAACTGCCCGCGACCAGTCGCCGCCCTCTTTGAAGTCCGAGCCGATGATGAAGCCGTCGGCCACACGATAAAACTTCGCGAGATTTTTCGTCGTCACGCCCGACCCGAGATAAACCGGAATCCCGCAATGCTTTTTTGCGTCGGTCACATCCGACAACTGCGGCGCATCACCGGTCACGCTGCCGGTGACGATCACCGCGTCGCCGCGCAGGAACTCCACCGCGTGCGCCGTTTCGCCGATGCCGATATCCGCCGTGATGGCGTGCGAACTGTGTTTCTTTTTAATGTCCGCCCAAACCTGGACGCGCTCCGCGCCGATGCGCCGACGGTAGCGCAGCAGTTCCGCAGCGGAGGATTGAATCAAGCCCTCGTCCGCGACGTGCGCGAACGCGAAACCTTCCGCGCGAATGAAATCCAAACCAGCCGCGTGCGCCACCGCCATCGCCTCCACATTCGCGCCCGCGAGAATTTGAATCCCACACGGAAGCTTGCCCGTCTCCTGCACGCGCCGCGCAATGATGGCCATCGCCGCGACGATCTCCGGGCCAACACCGCCGCGCAGATACGGCGTGTCGTGCATGTTTTCCAGCATCAGACCGTGGACGCCGGCGACACGGTAAATTTCTACTTCCGCGACGGTGCGGGCTTCGATGGCCTTCAAACTCATGCGGCTCGCGGGTGTGCCAGGCAACGCGTCGAGATGGATCATCGCGATGACCGGTTTGGCGGTGGTGAAGAGCGGATTCATGCTGGGCATGGGAAAATCTTACCGGGATATTTTTTCTGACGCGAGCGGGTTGTTGCTGTAAAACGTGAAACGTGATGCGTGAATTCACGTTTCACGCATCACGTCTCGCCCAGTCGCCTTCGCCACGAGCCGTTGATACTCCTCCTCACCCACCAGTTGCGGAATTGCACGGCAGGTTTTTTCAAAGCCGGGAAAATTCCAGAGGTTCGGAAAATCGCGGCACTGCTGGGGCTTCACCGGCTGCACCGAACAATCGTCGCCGACGAGGAAAATGCATTCGCCATTGGGACGCTCAAGCAGGCTCAACCCCTGCCGATCCGCAGTCAACCGGGTGAACTGCCCGATAAAATCCCCCACGCCCAACTGTTTGAACGCCGCGAGCCGCGTAATCTCGGCATCGGTGAGGCGCACCTGCCCCGGCCAGCGGCAGCAGGCCGTGCAACGTTGACATTCATGAAAAATCGGCACACCGCAGAATAACCGGGCCGGGCCGGCAGGCCAAGCGCGCATCCACGGCTCAAAAAAAATCCGGCCACCGAATTGCGCCCTTGTTTTCAACCGGCACGTCAACTATCTATTTGCGGCCTTTCATTGCATGAATAAGACACTTGTCGTTGTGCCGACCTACAACGAGCGGGAGAATCTCCGCCCGCTCGCGCAACGGCTATTGAACCTGCCCGTGCCGGTGGATCTGCTCGTTGTGGACGACAACTCCCCCGACGGCACCGGCCAGATCGCCGACGAACTTGCGGCCAAGCATCCGAACATCCACGTCTTGCATCGCACGGTCAAAGACGGCCTGGGCCGCGCCTACATCGCCGGCTTTCAATGGGCGTTGGCCCGCGATTACGAATTTGTCTTTGAACTCGACGGCGATTTTTCGCACAACCCGGACGACATCCCCGCCTTTCTCAAGGCTGCGGAAAATGCCGACCTCGTGCTTGGCTCGCGCTACTCCAACGGCATCCGCGTCGTGAACTGGCCGATGAAACGGCTGATGTTGAGCCGGGGCGCGGGCTATTACGTGCGCGGCATCACCGGCATGCCGTTCACCGATCCGACCGGCGGCTACAAATGTTTCCGCCGCCGTGCGCTCCAGGCGCTGGATCTCGACGCCGTCCACTCGAACGGCTACAGCTTTCAGATCGAACTCACGCACAAACTCTGGCGTCAGGGAATGAAAGTCGTCGAGGTGCCCATCATCTTCACCGACCGCGAATTCGGCCAGTCCAAGATGTCCGGCAACATTGTGCGCGAAGCCCTGTGGATGGTCTGGCGGCTGTGGTTTCAAAACGGCCTGCGCCGCCGGCCGCGCGTCCCCAGGTAGCTGAACAGTCGCGCGACACCGGTTGGCTTCTTTTCCGAGTTGGCCGACCGCCAAAAAAGCATTGAGGCGGGGAGGAAGTTTGCTAGAGTGCCCGCCAGGCTGTCGCGGAAAACCAGCCTGTAAACAAACACCGCCATGTCATCAGACCTATCCAGCTTTGCCGAACGTCTGCGCGATCACATCGCCGTCTGGGCGGAATCGTTTCAAGCACGCAGCGACGCCGAATTCAACTCCCTCACCCTGCCCCTGTTTGCCCTGCAATTCCAACACAACGCCGCCTACCGGAAAATCTGCGAGGCGAAAAATGCGCACCCCGAAGCCGTGGCGCACTGGTCGAAGATTCCCGCCGTGCCGACGACCGCGTTCAAGGAACTCAAGTTGACCAGCCTGTTGCCCGCCGAACGAACCCATGTTTTCCACTCCAGCGGCACTACGGAACAACGGCCCAGCCGGCATTTTCACAGCGCCGAATCGCTCGCGGTTTATGAAACCTCGCTGCTGGCGTGGTTTCAATTTCACCTGCCACAAGCGAAACCGCTTGCCATCCTCACGCCTCCGCCAGGGGACGCGCCGCACTCGTCGCTCGTGCACATGTTCGACACCATCCGCCGGAAGGTTGGCGCGTCGGAACACAGCTTTCTCGGGCGCAGGGCGAATGACCAATCGTGGACTCTGGATTTTCCAGCGGTTGTCCGGGCCTTGGAAATTGCCGGCCATGAAAATCAACCCGTCGTCATTCTCGGCACGGCGTTTTCCTTTGTGCATCTGCTGGATTATCTGGCGGAACACAACCTGCACTTCCGGCTGCCGAAAGATTCCCGCGCGCTGGAGACCGGCGGTTACAAAAACCGCTCGCGGGTTTTGCCGAAGGCCGAACTGCACGCGCTCATCACCAGACGGCTGGGCATTCCCGCAAAACAAATCCTCTGCGAATACGGCATGAGCGAACTGAGTTCGCAGGCCTACGATCAGCGGGGAGACACCTCACGTTTCACGCCTCACGTTTCACGCCCCTTCCTTTTCCCGCCGTGGGCACGCACGCAGATCATCTCGCCGGAAACCGGCCGCGAAGTCCCCGAGGGCGCAACGGGTTTGATCCGTGTGTTCGATCTGGCCAACGTGTTTTCCGTGCTGGCCGTGCAAACCGAAGACCTCGCCATCCGCTGCGGTGACGGCTTTGAACTGCTGGGCCGCGCGGAGGCCGCCGAACCGCGCGGCTGCTCTTTGATGACCGCTTCAAATCCTCAATCGTAAATCGTAATTCATAAATTGCTTGAACCTGCCCAACTATTTCATCGCCGACCTGCCGCCGGAAGCCGCGCTCACCGCCGGGATGATCGGCGAGGCGTGCCAGACCTTGAAGCACAACCGCGAAACGTATCTCGCGGGCCGTTCGACGTTGAGCCTGGTCGAAACGTTTTGCGGACTGGCCGAGGCCTGGCTGCACCCGGAATATCCTTTCCGCAAACTCGCGTTGCAAAACGCCGCCGCCGCCGGTTTCTCGCCGGCCACGCTCGCCAGCGGTCTTGACGCCTTTTTCAAACCCTTCACGCCGGAAAATTTCAACGCGCTGCTCATCCAGGATTTCGGCCACGCGCGGCGGCTAGACGAACTGTTGTCCACCACGGCCGAGGAAAAGCAGGCGCGCGCCGCCTGCGTGCGCGGCCCGGAACTGCTCGCCCACATCGCGGCAGGCAACCTTCCAAATCCCGCGCTGATGAGCCTCGTGCTGGGTTTTTTGACGCGCTCGGCGCAGTTCGTCAAGTGTGCCAGCGGCACGTCGCTGCTGCCCCGGCTGTTTGCCCATTCGCTGTACGAGGTGGAACCCAAGCTGGGCGCGTGCCTCGAAATCGCCGAGTGGCCGGGCGGCAGCGCGGAGCTGGAAAACGCGCTGTTTGCCGAGGCGGATTGCGTCACCGCCACGGGCGGCGACGCAACGCTCGCCGCGATTCGTTCGCGGCTGCCGGTCAGAACGCGGCTGCTCGGCTACGGCCAGCGCGTCAGTTTTGGCTACGTCGCGAGCGGAGCGCTGACCAGTTTCAACACGAAAAAAGTCGTGGCGCGCGCGGCCACGGACATCGTGGCGTGGAATCAACTCGGCTGCCTGTCGCCGCATGTGATCTACGTCGAGCACGGCGGCGGCGTGGCGGCGGAGCATTTCGCCGAACTGCTCGCCGAGGAACTGGCGCGCCGCGAGGAAGCCGAACCGCGCGGCGACATTGCGGTGGAAACGGCGGCGGCCATCGCGTCGCGCCGGGCGTTTTATGAAGTACGCGCGGCCCATTCGCCCGACACGCGTTTCTGGCGCAGCGAAAACTCGACGGCGTGGACCGTGGTGTACGAGGCGGATGCGCGTTTCCAGTTGTCCTGCCTGCACCGGTTCATTTACGTGAAGGGCGTGACGGATGTGAAGGCGTTGTTGGAAAGCGCCGACAGCGTGTGCGGCCAGGTTTCGACCATCGGCATCGCCGCCCCGGAGGAACGGATGCGGGAGCTGGCGGCGCAACTGGCGCGCTGGGGCGCAACACGGATTTGCCCGCTGGGCCAGATGCAAAACCCGCCGCTGACGTGGCGGCATGATGGGCGGCCGGCGCTGGGAGATTTGGTGACGTGGACGGACTTTGAAACGTGATGCGTGAAAGGATCACGCAACGCGCCGCAGGATTATTTTATGAACATCGAACTACGAAAATCTTTTCAGTTTGAAGCGGCGCATCTGCTGCCGCATCTGCCGGAGAAACACAAATGCCGGCGGCTGCACGGGCACAGCTTCCAGGTGGAAGTCGTGGTCGCGGGTCCGCTGGATGCCCGGCTGGGCTGGGTGATGGATTACGCGGAGATTTCGGCGGCGTTCAAGCCGCTGTGGGAAAAGCTGGATCACTATTACCTCAACGAAATTCCCGGCCTGGAAAATCCGACGAGCGAAAACGTGGCGGTGTGGATCTGGCAGAAGTTAAAACCCAGACTGCCGTTGCTTACGGAAGTTGTCGTCGCCGAAACCTGCACGGCGCGGTGTGTTTATCGCGGACCGTAGCCGCGGAAAATTTTTGCAATTTTTCCACGCCCCATTCATCTTCCGCCCATGACGCAGCCGCTTGCTTTGGTCGTGTATGAAAAAATCCTGCCCGGCACCCAGCTGGTGAACCGGTTGCAGGACTTGCATTACCGCGTCCAGGTCGTGACCGACACCGATACGTTGACGGCCTGCGCCCAGCAGGAGATGCCGATGCTGGTGCTGGCCGACCTGACTTCAGCCCGCCAGAATGTGTGCGCCGCCATCCGCCAGTTGCGCCAGACACAGGGCACCAACCACATTCCGGTCATCGCCTTCGGCCCCGAAAACTCGGCGGACCTGGACGCCGCGCTGGACGCGGGCGCGGTGCTGGCGACGAGCGAGGCGGCGATCTTAAGCCACCTGCCGGAGTTGCTGGAGCAGGCGCTGCGGGTGGAGTGATCCCGCCGATCATGGGTGTGATTCATGTCAGGTGCGGGCGCTGGCATTTCTCCCGTCGTCCTCATTCTCGTCCTGGCATTGCCTTTGTTTCGAGTGACGAGAACGACGAGAACGAACCGACCGCCTCCCCCACTTTTAATCTCACCCGCCAAACATTACGGATAAAAAACACGTTGGACAATTGCAGGGGAATCGGTAGAGTCTCGCCACTTATGAAAAGCGACCCCTTGACTGGAACCTTGATAGGCGTGCTGGCGGTCAGCGTGCTTCTCTCGGGATATTTTTTCACTTCGTACATCATGAGGTCCCGCGAGATCCGCAATTCGCAGGCCATGCTGATGGGCATCAACGCCCGCCGCCAGGCCATGAACGCGCTGGTGCTTGACGTGATGGAATACAGCAAGACGCATCCGGCGATTGACCCGCTGCTCGAAGCCACCAACCTCAAACCCAAAACCGGCACCGCCGCCCCCGCCGCCAAACCCGCAACTAAGTAACCGGCTTATGGACGAATCCAACCCCACTCCCGACGTGACCGAGTTGCAGGCGCAATGCCAGTGTTTGCGCGTACAAGTGCAGATCACCTTGATCCTGCTGATCATGGTCAGCGGCATTTTCACGGTGTTTCTCCGGAGCCAGAACAAATATGCCGGCGTGGATTTGAACAGCGTCAAGCCCATGATCGAGGAATACACGAAGAACCAGGAGCCGATGATGAATGATTTTGTCAAACGCCTGGTGGATTACGGCAAGACCCATCCTGATTTCAACGCCATCTACAAAAAATACGGCATGGATCAGTTGACAGTGAATCCCTCCAACGCCGCCCCGAAAAAGTAGTTGTCACCGCGCGGCTGGTTTCGCTTCGGGCACCAGTCGCGCCCCGCACTCCGCGCAAAACTTCGCCGTCGGCGGACAGGAATTTCCACACCCCCCGCAATCCACCTGCGCCTCGCCGTGCCGTTGGTGGATGATGAGATTGCGGATGTAGGGAATCCAGTTGAAGGCGTAGGAGAAGATCACCACGTAGTGCTTGTCGTAACACACCGCAAAGACGAGCATCAGCAGGGAACCGCCGAGACTCAACCACCAGAACGCCGCCGGGACGACTACCTGGCCTTTCTTTTCCGTCGCATACCACTGCACCAGGAAGCGCGAGAAAAACACCGCCTGGCCGGTCCAGCCCACGACGTTCCAAAAAATTTCCCACGCGGTCCAGTCGTGGCCGAAAAAATGTCTCAGAAAATCCATCGGGCAAAATTACGGTTTAGCGGGCTTCACGGATAGTTCAATTTACCTCTGCCCGGGCCGGCCCGGCGGGCTTCACGTAAACCGTCTGCGTCGGGAACGCAAACTCGATCCCCTCGGCGTCAAACCGTTCCTTGATTTTCAAATTCAGCTCCTGCATCCCCGCGAAATAAAGTTTTTGCTCCGACCCCTTCCACCAGTGGATCACCTGCACGCTCAGGGCGGAGTCGGCAAACTTGCTGAAGCTCACGATCAAATCCTCCGTCTGCGGATGCGCGCGGTAAATCTCCTCCAGCAGTTGAATCGCCCGCCGCAGCTTCGGCAGCGGCGTGTCGTACGTCAGGCCGAAGCTCATTTCCGTTTTGATGTTCGGCCGCCGCGTGATGTTCGTGATGATGGCGTTGCCCATCGTCTTGTTGGGAATCGTCACATGATGCCCGTCCAGGTTGCGGACGCGCGTGCTGCGCAGGCCGATGGCTTCCACGCTCCCCTCCACGTTGTCCACCCGGATGCGGTCGCCGATGTGAAACGGCTTGTCCAAAAAAATCGCCACCGCGCCGAACAGATTCGCCACCGTGTCCTGCGCCGCCAGCCCGAGCGCCAGCCCGCCGATGGACAGGCCGGCCAGCAGACTGGTGACATGCATCCCCAGGTTTTCCGCCGTCAGCAAAATCGCCGCGATGACGATGCCCACCCGCGCGCTCTTGCGCAGCACCGGGAACAGATGTTCGTGAAACAGTTTGTCCTGCGAGGACGCCGTGCGGTCGCGCCACAATCCCAGCAGCAGATCGGCGACCTTCACGGCGACGTAGGTGATCGAACAGGCCACCGCGAGAATCAGGGCGTTCCGCAGAAATGTTTCCGCCGCCGCCGGCCAGTGAAACATGTTCAGACCGATGTGCAGAAAAATCACAAAGGCCACCACCTTGACCGGCCCGTGTAACAGCTCCAGCAACAGGTCGTCGAACTTCGTCTCGGTTTTTTTTGCCCAATGCTTCAGCCAGGAATTGACGATGTAGTTCAGCAGTTTGGAAACGTAGAACGCCAGCAGGATGAAAACCAGCGACGCTCCATACTTCCACAACGGCTCGCCGAAGAAAGTGTTCGACTGCAAAAACTCCACCCGATCCAAACCAAACGTCACATGACATTCATCCAGCCGCGACAGCACTCGAACCACCGTGTTGGTTTTTCCCGGCAAACGAATCGTCGGCACCCCATTGGTCGGGGACGACTCCTGCGCGTTCGCCCAGATTGCCCAGCCCAGCGTGAACAACAAAGCTAGCAAGCCCGCGCGGTAAATCAATTGATGCTTCAACTTCATGACCCGGGAATTAGAAACCATCCGCCCCGGCGCGACAAGCCTCCCCTCCAGGTTGCGTTAGAAATGAAACGGGATGATTTCGCGCGACCTGCCCCTGCCGCCGACCGGCCGGCCGGAAATAAACTGGCCAACCCCCAACGGCACTGGCAGTTTCCGCCGCAGATTTTATATGAACACTTTCAAAACCTGGTTTCTCTCGGCGGCGGGAATCGCGGCGGTCGGTCTGGTTTCCACGGGTCGCGCGACGGAGGCCGGCACCAATTCGTTTGGCTTCCTTGGGCGCGAAATTTTCCCGGTGGAAAACAGCATCAGCCAGTTGCACGTCGCGGACCTGGACGGCGACGGCTTGAACGACCTCGTCGTAGTGAACAACGCCCGGTCGCGCATCAACATCCTTTACAACCAGACGGGCAAGACCAACCTCACGCCGAAACCCAAGGCCGCCGGCAAACTGGAAATCAATGAACTCCCGCCGGACGCGCGGTTCCGCATCGAATCCATCGCTTCTGAAAAACGCATCTCCGCGCTCGTCGTCGCGGATTTGAACGGCGACGCCAAACCCGACCTGGCCTACTACGGCGAGCCGAACGAACTCATCGTGCAATACAACGAAGGCTCGAACAACTGGAGCGCGCCCCAGCGCTGGCCGATTGACGACGGCCAGCTTTCGGCCAACGCGCTGGCGGCAGGCGATCTGAATGGCGACGGCCGCACCGACCTCGTCCTGCTCTCCGAAAAGAATGTTTATTTCCTCGCGCAGAAGGCGGATCACACGCTGGCCGAGCCGGTGAAAATTCCACTCTCTTCGCCGGTCAAAGCCGTGCAGGTTCTGGACGTGGACGGCGACGGCAAAAGCGATCTGCTGCTGGTGGACTGGGAGAACCGCTACCCGTTCCGGTTCCGGCTGCAAAAACCAAACGGCGAGCTGGGGCCGGAAAATTATTTTCCCATGTCGCCCATCCGTTCGTACTGGGCGGACAATCTGGAGACCAATTCCAAAGTCCAGGTCATCACCATTGCGCAGAATTCCGGCCGCGCGCAGGTCTCCGAGTTCCGCCGCCAACCGGCAGAAAAATTGTCCGGTGAATTTCTCAAGGGCCAGTTCCAGGTGCTGCCGCTCAACAAAACCGACAAGGCGAGGCGCGGCCTCCTGTGGGCCGACGTAAACGGCGACGGCCTGCCCGATCTGCTCGCGGCCGAACCCGAGAGCGGGCAGATTTCCATTTATTTCCAGGAAAAAGACGGCTCGCTGGCGTCGCCGAAAACTTTTCCCACGCTCGCCGGCATCAGCGAACTCGCCGTGGCGGACTGGGACGGCAATGGCCGCCCGGAAATTTTCATGTTGAGCGCGGATGAAAAACAGATCGGCGTCACGCGCCTTGACGAAAAGCAACGTCTCCCCTTCCCCACGCTCATTTCGCTGGAAGGCAAGCCGCTCGCGATGGCCGTCGGCAAGTTAAAACCCGGCGCGCCCATCACGCTCGCGGTCATCGTGGACATTGACGGAAAACGTTCCCTCGTCACCCGCACCGCCGAGAGCAAAACGAATCGCGTGCAGAAGTTGAGCGAAACATTCAAAGCCAATCCCACGCTCATGGCCTTTCACGACGTGGACCAGGACGGACTCGCGGATCTGGTCGTGTTGATTCCGTACGAAAAAGTTAAGGTGCTGCGCCAGGTCGCCGGAAAAGATTTTGACGAACTTGACATCGCCCCACCGGGCGGTTCCCTCGAACAACCTTGGCTGACCACCGCCGACGTGGACGGTGACGGCAAACCGGAACTGCTCCTGCCGCAGAAAAATTTCCTCCGCGCCGTCGTCGCGCAGCCCGACCCGTCTGCGCCGGCCTCGACGAACAAAACTCCGTGGACATTCAAGGTGAAAGAACAGATCAACGGCGCAGCCAGCAACTCGCGCATCATCGCCGCGACCGCCGTGCCGAACGGCACCAACGCCGTGGCCTCGCTGTTCCTGCTCGACGCCGAGCGCAAGACGCTCACGTTGTCCGAGCGCGACAGCGCGGGCGTCTGGCAGGTGGTGCGGAACATTGAACTGCCGGTCGCGGAATTCACCAGCCTGCAAACCGTGGCGCTCGGCGGCCCGGGCGCGAACAGCGTCGCGCTGCTGGGCTTGAACAAAGCCGCATGGCAGTCGCTCGGCGGCTCCGTGTGGGAGTTGAAGGAACTGGATGGTTACGAATCCGCCATCAAGGACAGTCATCTGAACGACGTGGTTTCCGGCGACCTCAACAACGACGGCCGCAAAGACCTCGTGTTTCTGGAGACGGGAAAAAATTATCTCGACCTGGTTCTCTTCGATGCGAACCACAAGCTCGTGCCGGCGAACCGCTGGCAGGTGTTTGAAGAGCGCACCTTCCGCAGCCGCCGCAGCGACAATCCCGAACCGCGCGAAGCCGCCGTGGCGGACGTGACCGGCGACGGCAAGAACGACCTCATCGTCCTCGTGCACGACCGGATTCTGGTTTATCCGCAGGAATAAAAGGCGGCTGGAACCTGGCCAGAATCAATCCGTCAACACCTGCCGCAGATGTTGCAGCTCGTCTTCAACTTCCGCCAAGCTCTCCACGGTCTCGGCGATCTGCGCACGGAGCAATTGCTGGAAGCGCTGACGGAGACGCTGCACGCCGGACTTGATGGCATCTTCGCTCTTGCCCAACGCCGCCGCCGTCGCGGCGTAGCTCGGGCCGTCGCGCCCGCTTTGCAGATACGGCTGGAGCCGCGCAAACACGGATTGCTTTCCAGACGTGACAAATTCCTGTTCCAGACTCGCCGCCGCCCGCGCCAGCACCGTGCGCGCCCAGCTTAATTCGTAGAGCGTCTCGGGCGTGTGCGCCGCCGCTGGTTCACAGGCATAACGCTGCTCGCTGTTGACCTCGTCCAACGAAATCAGCACCCTCCCGCCGCCGCGTTTCTGCGCGCCCAGCCGGCGTTGCTCCGAGGAAATAAAATGCTTCATCGTGGCGAGCAGAAAAGAACGGAAGCGGCCCTTCTCGCGACGGGCCTTGCCCACCACGCGGTTCTCCAGCAGGTATTCAAAAAAAGACTGCACCCAGTCCTGCGCGTCGTGCGGTGAATTTCCCGAGCGCCGCAAAAACGCGTAGAGCGGATACCAATACGCGCGGCACAGCGTCTCCAAGGCTTCCGCCGCCACCCGGGTCTGCTGATCGCCGGCCTGGCCGACGAGGCTCCAGCGCGTCGGCGGAAATTCCGGGGAAACGCCGCGCGACTCGTCGGATTGGGAAGTGGGCCGGGTCATGACCCGCTGACTTTGCCGCGCCCCGCCAGCACGGGCAAACTAATTTTCACCGCCGCCGGCCGGGAAATTATTTTGCACCGCGCGCAATGCCTCCCGCATCGCCCCGGCGCTGGCGAAACGCGTCGCCGGATTTTGCGCGCAGGCTTGGGAGATGACGGCGCGGAGTTTTTCGCGCGCTGGGTCTGCCGGAGTTGCGCCTGCATCAGGGGAACCCGGCGCGCCTTCCCGCGCCGGACGCGGCGCGATCATTTCCGCCAGCACTTTCCCGAGCGCGAACAAATCCCCCGCCGCCGTGCCCGGCCCTTCCGGCGGCAGATAACCTTCGGTGCCGACCAGGGAAACCCGCTGGCGCTGTAATCTGATCTCGGTGACCAGCCCGATGTCCGCCAGCTTCGGCCGGCCGTTCACAAAAATAATGTTCGCCGGCTTGATGTCGCGGTGGATCAAGCCCTGTCCGTGGAGAAATTCCAGCGCGTCGCACAACGCCGCGCCGAGTTCCACGCACTCGTCCACCGGCAGCGGCGCGCGGCGATGCAGGTCGCGGCCGAGATTGCGCGCGGAGTAAGTGGCCGGATCAATTTTGGCCCCGGACTTTTCGTCGTCGCCCGCTTCCATCACGTAATAAAAACAGTCTGCCGCCACGTTCCGGCCCACATGCAAAATATGAACAAGGCCCGGATGCGCGCGGGAGATCGGCGTGAATTTTTGGAGGCCGCGAAACTCCCGGTCGTAGGGATCGGCGTGATCGAAGGCCGCGCGCCGGATGATTTTCACCGCGTGAAAACTGCCGAGAACATCGCGCGCCAGCCACACATCGCCGTACGCGCCGCGCCCCACGAGCCGGAGCAGCTCGTGATCGGGAATGGCGGGCAGGCCTTCCGGGTTGGAAGCGCCGACGCTGATAGCGGCTGGCGCAACCAGACGCGATGAACCGCCGCCGGGAGTGGCCGGAGTCGCATCCCACAAATCGGCCAGCGGCGCATCCAGCCAGTCCTTTTCCTTTTTCAATTGCCACCATTGCCAGCCGAGCGACCACGCCAGCGCGCAGGGAATTTGCACGAGCACCGTCACGCTCCAGACAAACCAGACATTGCAGCTGAAAAACAAAACCAGCGCCAGCGCCACCACCGCAATTGCGCCGGCCACGGCGAGCAGCACGGCCCACCACGACCGCACGGACACCAGCCCGGCCCCGGCCAAAATTCCCATGCAGGCGAGCAACAAAAATTCTCCGGCCGTCGGCAGCCGCGTCAGAAAGTCACCCCTGCTCAAATTCAAAAATTCCGTCGCCGTGAGTTCCAGCCCGGATATTTGCGACTGCCCCTGCCGCCGCCACGGGGTGACAAATTCATCCACCTCGTCGCCGGCAAATCCAGTTCGCGGACGGCCCCCGATGAAGACGGTTTTGCCGCGATAAAATCCGGCGGGCTGGTTGGTGGCCAGAGAATAGCTCACGCGCGACAAGGTGCCGCCCGGCCCGTAGTAGCGCACCCAGCGCGGGGCCAGATGATCCGCACCGGCCTGCCGCAAAGCCGGGTTCGCCAAGGCTGCCGCCACCCAGAACATCGCCGGTTTTTGTTCCGTACCGGCAAAAATTTTCCGCACCGCGCCATCCTCTTCGAGCTCTGCTTTCGCCGGCCCCCAGTTGGTCGTGGCCGCGCGGAACAAATCGTTCGGCGGCACCACGCGCAGCCCGACGATGCCGTTGATTCCCGGGTTTAGTTTGTCGGCCGCCAGCACCACGCGGCCGTGACGGCGGATGGCCTGCGCCATTTCTTGGTCCGCCGCCGCATCCGTTCCCGCGTCATTGAAGATCAGATCAAACACCACCAGACTTGCGCCCTCGGCGCGCAGATGATCCAGCAAGCCGGCGTGGAGCCGGCGGTCCCAAACCGCGCCGGGGGTCTGTCGTAAATCCGTGTAGGAAACCTCGTCCATTTCCACGAGCACGAGGTTCGTTGGCGTGGCCGACTCGGCGAACACAAACGGCAGGTCGTAACTCACCCGCGCCAGATACCCGCCCGCCGGCAGCCAGCACAACTGCCACCCAAGCAGTGCCACCAGCACGCCGCCCAACGCGGCCCTGGCTTTTTTGTGCCGGAGGATGGTGGCGAGGTTCATGGCAGACTTGGTTTCAGAATGATTTGAGCGTGGCGCAACGGCGACTTTTTTGAAAGCGCGTTTTAGCGGGTTGGGGAATGCCACCGGGGCGTTCAGAAAAATATTTTGTTTTCTTTTCTCCAGGCCTGCGTCATGTTGGGTTCACACACGGAACCAGCGCACCAGATACGCTTCAACAACTGAACTGTTATGAAATTCCTCACCCGCACTTTGTCCGTGTACCGAAACCTCGCGGTCGTCCTGCTGATCTTGCTGGGCAGCCGGCTGGATTCCTGTGCGCTGGAGCCAGGCGTAACCACGCTCGTTGCCACCAATGCCTGCTGGCGCTTCCATGACCAGGGCGCCGATCTCGGCACGAACTGGCTATATTCCGGCACGGATGACAGCGCTTGGGGCCTGGGGGTTGCCGAGCTGGGATATGGGGACGGCGACGAAGCCAGCATGCTGAACTTTGGCCCAGACGCCAGCAACAAATACATCACGACTTATTTCCGCCATGAATTTATCGTCCCGTCACCCACCGCCTTCACCAGCCTCCGGATGCGCGTAAAGTTCGACGACGGCCTGGTGATTTATCTGAACGGCGCGGAGGTTTACCGCAATGATCTGGCCCCCGGACAAAATTATCTTTCCCTCGCCCCGGTGGCATCCGACGACGACACCAACTACCTGACCGTAATCATCAGTCCATCGCTCCTCCTGCCCGACCGAAACATCCTCGCCGCAGAAATGCATCTGGCCACGCCCAGCGACCCGGACATCAGCTACGATCTGGAATTGGTCGGCCTCTATGCCACCAACACGGCGGCGCCGATTCTCACCGGAACCAAAGTCAATGCGAGTCAGTGGGTCGTGTCGTGGCCGGCGTCGGTGAGTTCCAATTTCGTGTTGCAGTCCAGCAGCCTGCTTCGCCCGGCAAATTGGATCACGGTGTCCAATTCAGTGGTGGTGGCGGGCGGCCGTTACAACGTGACCAACGTCCTCACTCCGTCCACGAAATTTTTCCGACTCTACTGGGCAACGGCCAACACGGTGCCCTGCCAGCCACCCCTGGTGCTGACACAACCGCTGGAAATTTTTGCCGGCATCGGCACCAACCTCAGTCTCAGCCTGTCCGTCACCGGCACGCCGCCGGTTGCCTACCAGTGGTTTCACAACACGTTTCCCGTGACCAACGCGACCACGCCCACGCTGACACTAACAAATGTGCAGCGGACGGATGGCGGACGCTATGAGCTGAACATGAGCGGGCCGTGCGACACCGAACGCAGTTATCCCATCAGCGTCACGGTCGGCGGCATTGACGGAGCCATGACGGATAACTTTGCCAGCCGTCCGGTTTTCACCGACATCAGCGGCGATATCAATTCCAGCAACCAACTGGCGACCGCCGAAGCGGGCGAGCCAGCCATTCTTGGCCATCCGGCCGAACGCTCCGTGTGGCTGAACTATGTTGCTCCGACGGACGGGGTCATCACCTTCACCACCGTCGGCAGCACCTTTGACACGTTGTTGGCGGCCTATCATGGCACGAGCGTGAGCGCGCTGAATCTCATTGATGCCGATGACGACCAAGGCCCCGCCTACACCAGCTTGATCAGTTTTGCTGTGACCAATGGCGAGCCGGTGGAAGTGAAAGTGGATAATTACCCCGGCAGCGCCGGCGATTTTCAACTGGGCTGGAATCTGGTGCCAACGAATGCCGTCATGCCGCTGATAATCGTCCAACCCCTAAGTCAGCTCGTGGTGATCAGCAATAATTTCACCGTCTCGGTCGTTGCCACCAACCCCGGCTCGCTCGTCCCACTCACCTATCAATGGCGGCACAACGGCACTAACGTGATCGGTGCCACGAACGCGGCGCTCACCATCCTCAACGCGCAGGCAGCCTCCACGGGACTGTATGACGTGCGGGTGTCCAACGGGAATTTTACAAAGACGAGTCAGACCGCCAACATCGCAGCCCTGGTCGGCACCGGACAGTTGATCACGGTGACTGGCGGTGCCAAACGTACTTACTGCACTAATTACTTGTACTACGCAAACTACCCCTTCCCCAGCGGTACGGTCTCCCTCACGCCCCCATTCCGACTGAACACCGTGAACACCGCGACCGGCAATGCGGTCACCTATCAGATCCAAGCCACCCGGGCTTCGACGTTAACCACTTGGTGTACCACTTCCGGGGTCCCGGTTGACCCGACCTACGGCGGCGGGCCGTACCTTTACCAGTTCGTCATTCTAGTGCCGACAGTGCCCGTGACATTAAACGTGAGCACTCAATAGCCGCCCTTAAAAACTCAAGCGCACCCGGAACACCACCGTCCGGGAACGCGCCGGATCAACGACGTAATTAATCGGGCTGAGTTGATAATCCTGATCGGTCAGGTTCAGCACGCCCACGGTGAATTCAGCTTTGCGCTGCGGCGAACGCCAGCCGATGAAAACGTTGGCCTGCCAGAAACTGGCACTCGGCGCGTCGTTGCCATCCTGACGATTGGACTGGCTCCACCATTCCCCCTGAGCTTCGCCGAAAAATCCGGAGCGATGATTGTAGATTAATCCCAGACTGACCCGCTGCAAAACACCTTCCGACCGGCTTTGTGCCGCGATCGGTGTATTCACGAACGTGGCGGACGTGAAATCGGTGAATCGGCTTTTCAATTCGGAACGGCTGATGTGGTAGCCCGCATTCAATGCCCACGCTGAACCCAGCAACTGGTGCAGGTCAACCCCCAGCGATTCCTCAAAATAATCCAGCCGCTGCGGCGTGCTCCCCGGTGCAAAAAAACCGGAAAGATCTGCGTTCGCCACGAAAGCCCCGATCTTCCGGTTGACCTGCGAACTCAGACGTTCAGCCGTCAGTGCCAGATAAGTTCCGTGCTGGAATCGCTGTTCGACGCTCAACCCGGCCACATCAAAAAACGCGCCCGCATTTGCCCCCGCCACCGCCTCGGGGATGATGCTGCGGAATGATTGATTGATGCCCGCCACCTCCGTCGGTTCGAGTTGAAAACTTTGATCGAAGCTCGTCCCCGCCACAGCTTGCGCGTAGGCGACGCGCACCGTCGTGCCCGCCACCGGCGTCCACACTGCGCCCGCCTTGGGCGACCAACGGCTTTCCTTTTGAGACGCATCCAAAATGGGGGCGGAACGGAAATCTGCTGGAAACTGCATCCAGTCATAGGTCAATCCGCCGACCAGCCGGAAGGAATCCGTCATTTCCCAGCGGTGATACA
>JANYDP010000110.1 GCA_025363535.1 Verrucomicrobiota bacterium
CCTTCGCCGCGAAACATCGCGCTGCTGGCGCTGACCATCTGGTGCTTCTGCCGGTTTTACTACTTCGCCTTCTACGTCATCGAAAAATACCTGGACCCGGGCTACAAGTTTTCCGGGCTTTGGTCGTTCGCCCTTTATCTGATGCGAAACCGGCGGAAGCCCTGAGCCACTGCGGAGCGCCGGTCTCCGATCCGGCTCGAACAGGAGGCAGTCCACCACGCCGGGTCAAGGCCGGCGCTCCAATCGCGTTGCTTCAACCGTGGCAGCTGCCTATCTTTCCGGCTGTGAAGAAACCAAACCGTCCAGAGATTCCGCGCAAGACGATTTATCGTCTGTCCACCTATCTGCGCTGTCTCGCCCGGCTCAAGGACAACAACATCCAGACCGTCTCCAGCGAGGCGCTTTCCAAAGTTGCCGGCGTGAAACCGACGCAACTCCGCAAGGACCTCGCCTACTTCGGCCAGTTCGGCACGCGCGGACTCGGCTACGCGGTCGCGGAGCTGTCCAAGATGATTTCCGACGAACTCGGCACGACGAGTTTGCAGCCGGTCATCCTGGTCGGCGTCGGCAATCTCGGTCTGGCGCTGATGTCGTATCGCGGGTTTGAAAAGGAAGGGTTTGAAATCATTGCCGCGTTTGATGCGGAACCGAAGCGTCGGCGTGACAAGAAAATTTCCCAGCCGCTGTTAGGCATGGAGGAAATGCCGGGCTTCATTCAACAACACCATGTGAAGATGGCCATCATGACCGTGCCCGTCGTGGCCGCGCAGGAGGTCGCCAATCAACTGATCCAAGCAGGTATCACCGGGATTTTGAATTTCTCGCCGGGCGTATTATCCGTGCCGGAAGAGGTCATGGTCAACAACGTCAACCTCGCCATCGAGTTGGAAAATCTCAGCTACTTCATCCAGGAATAGTTTCCCGTGTGGTTTTCAGACGTGCTTCCGTTTGGCCAAAATCTCCCTGGCGCGCCGGATCGAATCGTCCATGTCGCCACACACGTTGTCGAGGCCGAGCCGGTCAAGAAATCCCGAACGAGTCAGCGCAAACATTGGCTGCGAATGCGGGCCGCAGAGGATCAGATCCTGAGTCCCGAAGCGATGGCCAGTACCATCGCCAATGGCAGCGCGACGATTCCCACCGTGACGCCGGCCACCACATCCGCGCCCAGATCCCGCCGCGAATAGTTTTTCAGCGTGTCCGCCAGCTTGGGACGGAATGAAATCCAGTCATTCATCTTCGCCCGGGGATATTGCGGCAGGCGGCACGAAACACAATTTGAATTTTCCCGCGTCCCCGCCGGGACGACCTTGCCAGGCAGCCTTCGCTGACGCGATCAATCCAGCCATCCGGGCAGCCGGCCGGCCCAGAAATTTTTTATTGCCACCACTCCGGCGTGGATTTCAACCGCGCGAGCAACCGCGTGTCCGCCGCTGGGAACTCGTATTGATCCAACTCCTCCACGCCGATCCATTTCCAAGCCGCGCAGCCCAACGTCTGTGGTTCACCGGTTTGCCAGCGACAGTGGAAAAATTTCAAATGGACGGATTTTTCTGGATAATCGTGCGTCAGGCTTTCCAGAATTTCGCCGGGGATAATCTCGATGCCCAATTCTTCGCGCAACTCGCGCACCAGACATTCCGCAAAGGTTTCGTGCGACTCGCGTTTGCCGCCAGGAAATTCCCACAAGCCGCCGAGGTGCGCGCCGGCGTGGCGCTGGGTGATCAAGAGTTTGCCGGCGTGAAAAACCAGGCCGGCGCTGACCTCAATCAGGTTTCTAGTTTCTAGTTTCTGGTTTCGGGTTGGTCCGGGTGGGGAAGGTTTGTTGACTTCGCTCATTTGAACTCGAAACCCGAAACTAAAAATTCAGAACTCATCGCCCCACACTCTTGTAAATAAACCCGAGCCGCTCCATCTCCGCCGGGTCGAACAGATTTCGCCCGTCAAACAGGATCGGGTGCGTCAGCTCCTTGCGAGTGCGTTCGAGATCGAGCTTCTTGAACTCGTCCCATTCCGTCGCGATCACAAGCGCGTCGCAGCCGGCGGCCACGTCGTTCATGTTTTCGACATACTCGACGTTCGTGAGAATGGCTTTGGCTTTGTCCATGCCCTTGGGATCGTGGACGCGGAGCTTCGCGCCTTCCCTTTGCAACCGCTGGCACAGCTCGATGGCGGGCGACATCCGCACGTCGTCGGTGTTCTGCTTGAACGCCAGCCCAAGCACGCCGATGGTTTTGTCCTTCAACACCCAGAGCGTGTCCGTGATTTTTTTCACGAAGCGGTTCATCTGCGCGTCGTTGACCTTCTGCACTTCCTTCAAGATGCCGAAATCGCAGCCGACTTGCTCCGAGATTTTGATGAACGCGCTGAGGTCTTTCGGAAAACAACTGCCGCCAAAGCCAATGCCCGCGTTCAGGAACCGCCGGCCGATCCGCTCGTCCATGCCCATGCCGGCAGCCACTTCCTGCACGTTCGCGCCCGTGGCTTCGCAGATGTTGGCCACAGCGTTGATGTAGGAAATTTTCAGCGCGAGAAAGGAATTCGAGGCGTGCTTGATGAGTTCGGCCGAGTTGATGTCCGTGACGATGATCGGCGCGTTGAACGGCGTGTAAACGTCGCGCATCGCCGCCACGGGCCGCTGTGAATGCACGCCAATGACTACGCGGTCCGGCTTCATCAGATCCGCGACGGCAAACCCTTCGCGCAAAAATTCCGGATTGCTCACCACATCGAATTCCACCTTGGCCTTGCAATAGCGCTTGATCGTCTCGGCCACCTTGTCACCGGTCCTGACCGGCACGGTACTTTTATCCACGACGATCTTGTAGCTCGTGATCGCCCCAGCGATTTCGCGGGCGACCTTCTCAATAAAACTCAGATCCACCGAACCATCCGGCTGCGGCGGCGTCGGCACGGCAATGAACACCACGTCGGATTTCTCCACGCCTTCCGCAATGCTCGTGGTGAAACTCAGGCGTCCTTCCGCCACGTTTTTTTTGACCAGCTCCTCCAGTCCCGGCTCGTAGATCGGGATGCCACCGGCCCGCAACTTTTCGACCTTGGTCGCGTCGTTGTCCACGCAGATGACGCGGTGGCCAACCTCGGCGAAACAAGTGCCCGTAACGAGACCGACATAACCGGTGCCGATGATGGTTAAGTTCATGCGTAGGCCTGGCGTCAGGAATCAGGTTCAGGGCTTGGCACCGACGGCGGGTGCCTGGTTGCTGGCCGGGACGAGGCTGGGATTTTTGGCAATCAACTCGGCCATCCGCATGCTGGCCTCAGCCCCGAGGGCGCCGTTCGGATCCGTCTGCGCCACCGCCTGATAAAGATCGCGCGCCAGCTCGGGCTTGCCCTGTTTTTCGTACAGGCGCCCCAGCGCGAAGCGGGCCGAGGGCGCCACGCTGTCGGCGGAATGGTGATCCACGATGTCCTTGTAAGCAGTGGTCGCCTCGGCCGCCATGCCCTGCGCGTCCTTGCTGGCCGCCACTCCAAGCAACGCCTGGCCGGCAAACGCCGATTCGCGGTAGTCGCGCAGAAATTTTTCAAACTGCGCCTGGGCCTCCTTGTATTTGCCTTCCGTAAAATAATTTCCCGCCACCATCAGCACTGCGCGCTTGGAGGCCTCGGTGCCGGAGAAATCAGTGGCCTTCTTGAGCAGCGCCTCGGTCGCTCCCGCCTGCGCACCGCCGGTGTAGGCGGCGCTGGTGATTTTTGACAACGCCTCACTGGCGTCGCTCTGCGTCTGGTTCTGGTGCCAGAAGTAAATGCCGGCGATCACGCCGATCACGACGACGGCTAGGGTGGCGGTCACGAGCTGGCGTTTGTTTTTTTCAAACCAGGTCAGGAGCTGGTCTTGCAGGGTCAATTGCGTAACTTCAGATTGCATAAGCGTGAAATCTTTCCGGTCAGCCCTCTAAAACGCAAGCTTGAAATCTACGGATTGACGTTCAAACGGCCAAATCCGCCAAGGCCGGGTCATTGTCCATCACAATGCGCCGCATTTTGATCACGGCGGCTTTCATGTTCGGTTTCCCGAAAAGTGCCGTGCCGGCGACAAAATCATCCGCCCCGGCCCGCGCACATTCGCCGGCGGTTTTGTTGTTGATGCCGCCGTCCACCTGGATGTGGTAGCGCAGATTTTTCTCCACGCGCCACGCCGCCGCCTGCTGGATTTTGGGGAGCGTTTCGTAAATGAACGGCTGCCCGCCGAAGCCCGGATTCACGGTCATCACCAGCAGCGTGTCAATTTTGTCCAGGTGCGGCTGCATCTGGGCGATGGCCGTGGGCGGGTTCACCGCGAGGCCAACCTTGACGCCGAGCGATTTTATTTTCCAGAGCAGTTGCGGCAGGCGCTCGCCGAGTTCGACGTGAACGGTGATCTGGTTCGCGCCCGCCTTCGCAAAAGGTTCCAGCAAGATTTCCGGTTTGGAACACATCAGATGCACGTCAAAGAATTTTTTACTGAGTGGCCGTAGTTCCGCCACCACCGCCGGACCGAAGGAAATGTTGGGGACGAAATGGCCGTCCATGATGTCGAGGTGCAGCCAGTCCGCGCCCGAACGGTTGACGCGGTCAACTTCCTTGGCGAGTCGGCCAAAGTTCGAGGCCAGCAGCGAGGGCGCGATAATCATGGCGGTGAGAATAGGGGATGAAGGATGGAGGATGGAAGATGGAAAACGCCGGTGACGTAAAAAAGAGCGCGGAATGAATTCCGCGCCCTGTGAAAACTAAAATCGTTGCGGGGTTAGACCGGCGCCGGCGCTGCATTTCCCAGACCGGGCAGCGGCGGCGGGCTTGACTTGGGCGGAAGTTCCGGCAGCGGCGTGCCAGCGGGCGCGCCCATCGGCGGATCCACCTGCGGCGGCGGCGGCGGGGCGGTGAACTTGCCGGTGCGGATGATTTCCTCCACCTGCTGGCCGTCGAGCGTTTCGTGTTCGAGCAGGGACTTGGCGATCAACTCCAGCTTGTCGCGGTTGTTGAAGATCAGGTCGCGCGCCACTTTGTAGGCCTCGTCAATAATGCGCTTGATTTCGCTGTCAATGGCCTGCGAAGTGTGTTCGCTGAAGTTTTTCTGGCGGCCCATTTCACGGCCAAGGAAAACGTATTCGTCTTCTTCGCCGTACTGAACCATGCCGAGCTTCTCGCTCATGCCGTACTGGCAAACCATCGCGCGGGCGATCTGCGTCGCCTGCTGAATGTCCATCGAGGCGCCAGTGGAAACGTCTTCCAAAACAATTTCTTCGGCGATGCGTCCGGCCATCGTCACGGCGATGAGGTCGAGCATCTCTTTGCGCTGACGGCTGTGGACGTCCTGCTTGGGCAGATACATCGTGGCGCCCAGCGACTGGCCGCGCGGAATGATCGTGACCTTGTG
>JANYDP010000210.1 GCA_025363535.1 Verrucomicrobiota bacterium
TCCGGCGAAGGTGACGGTCCAACCGCGATTGGCGGGCGTATTTTCGGTGGCCATAGTTTTTAGAAACGATTTGGGAACGCGCGGTTTCTAGCAGAAGGCGACACGCGAGGCAACCGAACAAATTTTCAAACGGATCAAGGCTTGGTTTCCGCCAACACAAGCAGGCGCTCGAATTGCGCCTCCGTCAGTGGTGACACCGAAAGACGCGACTGCTTCACGAGCTTCATGTCCTTGAGAATTTTGTCGGCCTTGATTTCTTCGAGGGTGACCGGCTTTTTCAGCGCTTTGACCGGAGCCAACTCCACACACGACCAATCGCCTTCAGTAGCGGTGGCATCGGGATAGGCTTCCTTGTCCACCCGCGCGAGGCCGACAACTTCCTTGCCGACATTGCTGTGATAAAAGAAAACCGCGTCGCCCTTTTTCATCGCGCGCAGATTGAGCCGCGCCGTGTAATTGCGGACGCCGGTCCACGCCGTCTTGCCGTCTTTGACAAACGCCGTCCACGAGTACGCCTCGGGTTCCGATTTCACGAGCCAGTAATTTTTTGCCATAAAGTTCCGGCAGCATGTTGCAAGCGGACGGCGACGGTCAAGCCGGCGAATTTCCGCGCGCAACCGGGCCGAAAAATCCCTCTTGCCGGGCGGCCTTGAAGTGGTAAATGTCTGTGCAGCCATGAAAAACTCTCGCACTGATTCCAGCACGTTCAGCCGCCGCCGGTTCCTCCACACTTCCGCTGCCTTTGCCGGCGCGGCTTTTCTCTCGCCGTGGTCATCGGCCCAACTGCGCGCCGCCACCCCGGCAACGGTCGTTGCCCGCACCGCCGTAGATCAGGTCACGCTCGGCCAGACGGGCATCAAACTCAGCCGCCTCGGCTTCGGCACGGGCAGCAGCAACGGCCACTCCCAGACCGCGCTCGGCAAGGAGGAGTTCACCAAACTCATCCATTACGCCTACGACCAGGGCATCACCTACCTTGATTGCGCGCAGGCTTACGCGACCTTCGACTGGATCGCCGACGCCACGAAAGGTTTGCCGCGCGAAAAACTTTTCATCCAGTCCAAAGTCCCCGGCCAGCCGGAGAAAATTCTCGAAGCCATTGATCATCACCGCAAAGTTTTCAACACCGACTACGTGGACAGTTTGCTCATTCACTGCATGATCAAGGATCAGTGGACCGACGAATGGAAACGCATCATGGACGCCTTCAACGAGGCCAAGGAGAAGAAATGGATTCGCGCCAAGGGCGTCTCGTGTCACAGCCTGCCCGCACTCCGCACCGCCACCGCGTCCGACTGGAGCGAAGTCCAGCTGGTGCGGGTGAATCCGCAAGGCAAGCGCATGGACAGCGAGGCGCAGGAAGTTTGGAACAACGCCGATCCCACGAACGACGTCGCTCCTGTGATGGCAGAGATTAAAAAAATGCACGCCAAAGGCCACGGCGTCATCGGCATGAAAATCATCGGCAACGGGCAATTCGTGAAAGCGGAGGACCGCGAGAAATCCATTCGCTTCGCCATGGCCTGCAAGGAAATTGACGCCGTCGTCATCGGCTTCACCAGCAAGGAACAAATTGACGAAGCCATCGGGCGCATGAACCGGGCGCTCACGGAAGTCTAAAATCCATGGGTCAGGCCCAGGTTTCCATTCACAGGCCAGACATTTTTGGATCCGTTTACAAGCTGGAGATTTTGTTCAACCCAAAATCCTACGGCCAGATGATGCTGCTTTTGGATTTCGGCCGGAACGGGAGCAAGCTGGAGCATGAACTCCGGCTTCACCAGTTACGTAACCAACCTTTGGCGGGAAAAGCCAAACATCATCGTTCTGTTCGTGGCAGGGCTGATTATCTTTCTGTTGCTGGTCATTGACACCCACCTCCATCGCAAGAAACTGAAGCAGCGGCATCGAATCAATCACCACCCTCGCCGGTAAGCACGCGACCCTTGGACGTCAGCCCGCCCGCCAGATATTTCACCAGGGCGACCGCCTCCGGTTAACCCAGAATCCGGCGGCCTTCGGAGTTGAAGATGCCCTTGAAATTCATCTCGAGCGCCTGCGGATTGCTGGCCTTGGCCAGGGCTTCCGCCTTCGACACCTTGCCGTCTTTCACTAGTTGGAAGAGCGCCTGATTGAAGTTGATCATGCCGTCTTCATTGCCGGTTTCGATGGCGGGGCCGAGTTTGTCCAGGCGGTTTTCTTCGATCAGTTTTTTCACCGTGGAGGTGTTGATCAGAATTTCCAAGGCGGGCGTCATGGTGCCGCTGACGGTGCCGACCATGCGCTGGCAGACGACGGCCTGCATGCACCCGGCCAGTTGCCGCCGCACTTGCTCACGCTCTTCAGCCTTGAAAAAATCCAGGATGCGGCTGATGGACTGCGCAGCGTTGGTGGTGTGCAATGTGGACAAGACCAGGTGCCCAGTGTCCGCCGCGCTGATCGCCGCGCTGAAGCTGACGGCGTCGCGCATCTCGCCGATCATGATGATGTCCGGATCCTGCCGCAGCACATGCTTGAGCGCATGGTTGAAGGAGAGCGTGTCCAGCCCCACTTCGCGCTGTTCGATCACGGACTGGTTATCCTCGAAAACGTATTCAATCGGATCCTCCATCGTGATGAGATGCTTTTTGAAATTGGCGTTGATGTGCTCGATCATCGCCGCGAGCGTGGTGGATTTGCCGGAACCGGTGGAACCGGCGACCAGCACGATGCCGCGCGGTGATTCGGCAATTTGTTTCACGATGGGCAGGAGGCCCAGTTCCTCGAAGCTCGGCACGTTGGTCTTGACGTAGCGCATGGCGAAACACCACGAGCCGCGCTGTTGAAAGAGGTTGGTGCGGAAGCGGCCGACCCCGGGCAAATAGTAGGAGAAGTCAATCTCCCGCTCGTCCTCGAGTTTCTTGCGATGGTGCGGCGGGGTGATTTTTTCCACCACCATGTCCATCCATTCCTGGGTGGGATGCGGACATTCGATGGCGACGAGCTGGCGGCTGATGCGGAAGATGACGGGCGTGCCGACCTTGAGGTGGATGTCCGAGGCGGTACCGTCCACCGCCGTCTTCAAAATTCGATGAAACATTTCCATGCCGACAGCCTAGCAAAAAGGTATCGCGAGCAAAACAGGAAATTGCAGGAAGCGGCTGACGGTGCGAATTAATTGGCATGCCTGCCCGCTTCGAGGATCATCACCATCGCTAGGATGACAGCCGTCACCAGTCCGATCAATACGGCGACCATCACCACCCGCTTTTCGCGACGACTCGAATTCCTTTTGTGACGCACAAATATAATCTCGGATGTTTCAGGGATCATAAACAACTGGCCAATTCACGATGAATCTTTGAAATCAAATTACTCACTGGCATTGGCTGAAAAACTTTCATGGTACGGTTTGCCGGCTCGATAAAGCGTTAAAAGCCCTTGATTGACGGCGGCAAATTGCACATCCCCGGTGGCCTTGGATCGGCTGACCGTTCTTTCACAAGTAGTGACGGCGTCGGGAAAACGTCCCGCCTCCGCGTAAGCCGCCGCTAAGGTGCCCGTCATGCCTGCCTGCTTGAAACTTGTCAAACGGCAGGCTTGCTCGGCACAACGAACCGCCTCCACTCCGTTGCGCACCTGACGGTCCGGGCAGGTGGCAAGCAACCAGGCCAGATTGTTGAGCGGTTCCGGCAGTTCAGGATTGAGCAACAACACTTGACGGTATTGCGCCGCCGCCGCGCGGAAATCGCCATTTTTGTAAAGCAGACCCGCCAGATTCAACCGGGTTTCAATTTTGGGCCGAAGCCGCAACGCAGAGTTGAAATAGGAAATGGCTTCACGCTCTTTGCCGAGCTGGACCAATATCTGGGCTAGATTTTCGTGGGCTTCCGGATTGCCGGGTTTGCTTTTAAGTGCCGCTTGAAAATGTTCCCGCGCCTCTGGCAGCCGGCCCTGCATGACCTGGACCTTGCCGAGGTTTGAAAGCGCAGTGAGGTCGTCAGGGGCGGCTTGCAGGGCGGCTTCAAAATGTGCCACGGCTTCGGTCAGGTTTCCTTTTTTTGCCAGGATGATTCCCAAGTCGTTATGTGCTCCAGACGCCGCCGGATTTTTGGCGAGTGTATCCCGCCACAAACTTTCTTCGGTGGAAAACACTTTGGCGCGGTGGCAGGTGAAAACCGCCAAAGCCAGCACCAACACCAGACCAAGCACAGTTGCCATCCGCGCTGCTGGCCCGGAAGCTATCACGGCGGCGGCCAAAGCCAGGGGGGCGATCAAGGGTAGATATTGGAGATGATCTGAGACTTGGAACTTGACGAGGAATTGGGCATCAAAAAAGCCGAGCGCGGGAAACAAAGTCACGGCAAAGCATCCCAGTGCGAACAGCGCATGACGTCCCCAACTGCGACGAAAATTCCAGCAGATAAAGAACAAGGCCAGGATGAACAGGTCCGGAAGCCAGGCCATCAGCGTGGCGGCATCCACTTTCCACCGCAGGTAAACAATGCTCAGGTCGCGTGGTAGCAGGGCTTTTCCAAGATAGAACCAGAAGTTCTGCCCCGCACCGGCCAGCCTTTCCCAGAAGGTCGATGGTTGAAGGGTTTCGCCGGCGAGCGCCTGATATTTTTGGAACCACGACGACATCAGCCCAAAGGCGGCCGCCAAAAAAAAGAAAGGACTGGTGTGAATCAAATCGCGACGGGTGATTCGCCCGCGCTGCCAGGCGGCACAACCGACCAACACCACGGGCAGCATCACCGTCGAGGTTTTGCTCAGCAGCGCCAACACAAAAGCGCTGAGTGAGAGGCCATAAATTATAGCGACCAGGTTGCGTCGAGGCTTGCGGGCGGATTGATTTTGATCTGCTGCATACAAGGCATTCGCCTCGTAATGCAGGTATAGCAAAAAGCTAAGGAGGAAAAATGGCAGGGAAAGTGTGTTTTTGATTTCGGCGATCCGCGCCACCGAGTTGACGCAGACCGGATGCACCGCAAAGAGCACCGCCGCCAGCCATGCACCGGGAATTTTCAAGCGTGCCAATAAACGCCAGAGCACCACGCTGCTGAGCGTTTGCAGCACGATATTCACACCGTGGTAGCCGCCGGGATTATTCCCCCACGTCAGCCACTGAAGCCACAGGGCGAAGGTCGAAAGCGGAAAATC
>JANYDP010000164.1 GCA_025363535.1 Verrucomicrobiota bacterium
CCTCAAACAGGCCGCCATGCAGCAACTCCTCACCGGCAAAAAACGGCTCGCAGGTTTTCACGGCGAGTGGGCGGTGAAGAAGTTTGGCGACGTTGCTTGTCCTCGACGCGAAAGAGTTGACCCAAGAAAGTCTCAAGCTCACGAGTTCTGTGTTGAATTGGAGCACATTGATTCCACCAGTGGACAGCTTCTTGGTAGCACAAGCGCAGCCGGACAGGCTTCACTCAAATCTGTTTTTTATGCCGGAGATGTGCTCTTTGGAAAACTTCGCGCGTATCTCAAGAAGTATTGGCTGGCGGCTCGTTCAGGCGTTTGCTCGACCGAGATTTGGGTGTTCGCACGAAACGAACGGCTCGTAACAACTGATTACCTTTTTCAAATCATAAAGACTGACCAGTTCATCGAAGCGGCCAGCAACTCTTACGGAACGCACATGCCTCGTTCAGACTGGAACATTGTCAAAAATTATGAACTACCTTTGCCGCCACTTCCCGAACAAACCGCCATCGCCGAAGTGCTGTCGGACATGGATGCGGAGATTGCGGCGTTGGAGCAGCGCTGCGACAAGACCCGCGCCGTGAAACAAGGCATGATGCAGGAATTGCTCACCGGTAAAACCAGACTGGTATGAAGACGGGCCACAAATCCAACATCTCGGTTGCTGCGACCCCTGCCGGGGTCGTGTCCGTTTCGTTCCTTTACCGGGGGTATCGCGTGGCTCAACCCCCGGCTAAAGGCTGGCATCCCTGCGGGATGGCTGCCCGTGAACCCGGTGCGCGATCCGGGAACGAACACGGATGGGTGGTCGCCCCCGAACCCGGAGGGTTCAGAGCCATTAGCCGGTGGTTGAGCGAGGAACGAGCGACACCACCGGAAAACGGTGAAATTGGATTTTGCATCCCGGCGGGATGCCAGCCTCTTCTGCGCCCCGTTCGGAATCGTGTTCTCAAAACAACCATCATCCCATGTCCTCGACCTACCTGAGCCTGCATTACCACCTCGTATTTTCCACCAAGAACCGCGAGGCCATCATCGCACCGGAATGGCGGGCGCGGCTGCACGATTATCTCGGCGGAACGGTTCGCGGCCTGGGCGGATTTCCCGAAGGCATTGGCGGCGTGGCTGACCACACACATTTGCTGGTCGGATTAAAGGCCACCCATTGTCTTTCAGATTTCATGCGCGAATTGAAAAAGGCATCCTCGACATGGGTGCATCACGAAATCGGATTACGCGCGTTCGCGTGGCAGGAGGGTTATGCGGCATTTACCGTCAGCGCGACCGCGCGGGAAAGCGTGAAGCATTACATTGCCAATCAGGAGGAGCATCATCGCGTGAAATCGTTTCGCGAGGAATTGATTGAGATGCTGACCAAGGCCGGAATTGAATATGATCCAAAATATCTTGATTGAAATCGCTGCGACCCCTGCCGGGGTCTTTTCTCTCGTGCTACGCCACCGGGGGTGTCGCCTCGCTCAACCCCCGGCTAATCGCTTCCATGCCTCTGGCATAAAAACCGTCATCGCCGAAGTGCTGTCGGACATGGATGCGGAGATTGCGGCGTTGGAGCAGCGCCGCGACAAGACCCGCGCCTTGAAACAAGGCATGATGCAGGAATTGCTCACCGGCAAAACCAGACTCGTATGAAAGAGAACCAACAGATCGAGTGGAAAGAATCGTGGCGCGACGAGTATCTGCGCTGGATTTGCGGCTTTGCCAATGCCGAGGGCGGCGTGTTGCACATCGGCCGGAATGACCGGGGCGTGGTCGTCGGCGTGCCGGATGCGGCCCGGCTCATGGAAGAGATTCCCAACAAGGTGCGGGACATTCTCGGCATCATCGTGGGGGTGAACCTGCGGGAGGAGGCCGGGAAGGAATTTCTGGAAATCGTGGTGGAGTCTTACCCATATCCCGTGAGCTACAAGGGCGAGTATCACCTCCGCAGCGGCAGCACGAAGCAGGAGTTGAAGGGCGCGGCGTTGGATAAATTTCTCCTGCGTAAACAGGGCCGGCATTGGGACGGCGTGCCGGTGTTGCCGGTAACGGCCCGTGACTTGTCGCCGCCGGCCATCGCCCTGTTCCGTCGGCTGGCCAAGGAAAGCGGTCGGCTGGATGCGAGCGTGCGGCGCGAATCCGCCGCCGGGCTGTTGGCGAAGTTGAATCTGCTCGATGGTGGCCACCTCAAGCGGGCGGCCGTGCTGCTGTTTCACCCCGATCCAGAGCGGTTCATCACCGGGGCGTTCATCAAGATCGGCTATTTTCAGACGGATTCGGAGTTGCTTTACCACGATGAGGTGCATGGCGATCTGTTCAGCCAGGCGCAAAAGACGATGGAATTGCTGCTCACCAAATACCTGAAGGCGGGCATCCGCTACCGGGGCATCCAGCGGGTGGAAACGCTGCCCGTGCCCGAGGCGGCACTGCGGGAGGCGGTGCTCAATGCCATCATCCACAAGGATTACGCCAGCGGAGCGCCGGTCCAAATCCGGGTCTATGGCGACCGGCTGAAAGTATGGAACGCGGGTGAATTGCCGGGCAACTGGTCCGTCGCGAACCTTCTGGGAGAACATTCCTCCCGTCCGTTCAATCCTTCCGTGGCCAACGCTTTTTTCCGCGCCGGGGCGATTGAGGCATGGGGGCGCGGCGTGCAGCGGATTTTGGACGCCTGCCGGGAGGCGGGTGCGCCCGCGCCGGCCATCCGCTACCAGCCGGGGGATTTGTGGGTGGAGTTTGCCTTCCCGACGGAGTATGTCGCCCTGGTTTCGGCAGGAGTAAAGCGGGAGGAAGGTGGGGTGAAAAGTAGGGTGAAAAGTAGGGTGAAAGGTAAGGAGAAAAACAGCGACCGCGTGCTGGCATTGCTGGGTCGCAATTCGCTGGCAACGACGCAGGAGATGGCAGCCGCCCTCGCCCTGAGCCGCGCCGGGGTGGAAAAAATCCTCCGCCTGCTCAAGAAGTCTGGTCGTCTTCGTCGTGTCGGCCCGGCCAAAGGCGGACACTGGGAGGTTCTGCCATGAGCACCATCGGCCAGATCGAACGCAAAACCCAGCAGCGGGTGGTGAAGCTGTTCACGGACAAATCGCATCCGCATTGTCTGGGCTACACCTACCTCGGCAACTGGGAAGAGCGTGACTTCAACCGGAACATCGAGGTGGAACAGTTGTGCGCCTTCCTGAAAAAGAAGCAGGGCTACGAAGACGGCCTGATTGCCAAGGCGCTGCACCAATTGGAAAAGGCCGCCGGTGACACGAGCAAAAGCCTCTACGACCGTAACCTCGAAGTCTATGGCTTGCTGCGTTACGGCGTGAAGGTGAAGCCGGACGTGGGCGAGAACGCGGTGACGGTTCACCTGATTGATTGGGAGCATCCCGAAAACAATGATTTCGCCATCGCCGAGGAAGTGACCGTCCTTGCCGCCGATGCCAAGGCGCACACCAAACGCCCCGACGTGGTGATTTACGTCAACGGCATCGCGCTCGGTGTGCTGGAATTGAAACGCTCGACGGTTTCCGTGGCCGAAGGCATCCGGCAAAATCTGGACAACCAGAAAAAGGAATTCATCCAGCCGTTTTTTTCCACGGTGCAATTGGTGCTGGCAGGCAACGACGCCGAAGGTCTGCGCTACGGCAGCATCGAAACCAAAGAGAAGTATTACCTGACTTGGAAAGAGAGCGCCGCCAAGTTCACGACCGGAGATTTGGGTTTGCTCGACGCCGCCTTGGTTCAACTTTGCAGCAAGGCGCGGCTGCTGGAATTCATTCATGATTTCATCGTGTTCGACGCCGGGACGAAGAAGCTTTGCCGTCACAACCAGTATTACGCGGTGCGGGCGTCACAGGATTTCGTCGGTCGGCGTGAGGGTGGCATCATCTGGAACACGCAGGGCAGCGGCAAAAGTTTAATCATGGTCTGGCTGGCCAAGTGGATTCGGGAGAACGTGAAAAATTCCCGCGTGCTCATCATCACCGACCGGACGGAACTGGATGAGCAGATTGAAAAGATTTTCCTCGGGGTCAAAGAGGACATTTACCGCACCCAGAGCGGCGCGGATTTGATTGCCCGCCTGAACGCCGCGACGCCGTGGCTGATGTGTTCGCTGATTCATAAGTTCGGCGGCAAGGAGGATGGCGAGGAAGTGGGGGACATCAAGGGCTACATTGAAGAAGTCAAAAAAGCCCTGCCCAAGGATTTCTTGGCCAAGGGCGATTTGTATGTGTTCGTGGATGAATGTCACCGGACGCAATCCGGTGATTTGCATCAAGCGATGAAGGCGATTCTGCCAAACGCGGTGTTCATCGGCTTCACCGGCACGCCGCTGCTGAAATCCGACAAGAAAAAGAGCATCGAGATTTTTGGCCGCTACATCCACACCTACAAATTCGACGAAGCGGTGAAGGATGGCGTGGTGCTGGATTTGCGCTACGAGGCACGGGACATTGACCAGAACATCCTGTCGCAGGACAAGATTGATAAATGGTTTGAACTGAAAACCAAAGGGCTGACGGATTTGGCCAAGGCACAATTAAAGCAACGCTGGGGCACGATGCAGAAGGTAATGTCTTGCCATGACCGGCTCGAAAAGATTGTCGCCGACATCCTGATGGACATGGAAACGCGTGACCGGCTCAAAAGCGGGCGCGGCAATGCGTTGCTGGTTTCCGGCAGCATTTATCAGGCGTGCAAGTTTTACGAGTTGTTCGACAAAACGGATTTGCGCGGCAAGTGCGCCATCATTACGTCGTATTCGCCGACGGCTTCATCAATCAAGGGCGAAGAAAGTGGCGAAGGGTTGACGGAAAAACTCCGGCAATACGACATCTACAAGAAGATGCTGGCGGGGTGGTTCAATGAGCCGGAGGAAGAAGCGGTCAAGAAAATCGAAGAGTTCTCGTTGGCGGTGAAAAAGAAATTCATCGAGCAACCGAACCAGTTGAAGCTGGTCATCGTCGTGGACAAATTGCTGACCGGCTTCGATGCGCCCCCGGCGACGTTTCTCTACATTGACAAACAGATGCAGGACCACGGCCTGTTCCAAGCCATCTGCCGCGTGAACCGGCTGGACGGCGAAGACAAAGATTACGGCTACATCATTGATTACAAAGACCTGTTCAAAAGCCTTGAAGGTGCGGTGCAGGATTACACGTCCGGTGCGTTCGACGCCTACGACAAAGAGGACGTGGCGGGCTTGCTCGAAAACCGTTTGGAAAAAGGTCGTGAGGATTTGGAGGCGGCATTGGAATCTGTGCGGGCACTTTGTGAACCCATCGCCGCACCCAGAGATGACGCGGCGTTCTACCGTTACTTTTCATCCCAAGACCAAGGCAACGCGGAGCAATTGAAGGCCAACGAGCCGAAACGACTTTCGCTCTACAAACTGACGGCGGCGTTGACTCGCGCCTATGCCAATCTTGCCGGGGAAATGTCCGAAGCCGGTTTCACCGAAGCCGAAGCGGCCAAAATCAAAACCGAGGTGACGTTTTACGAAAATCTCCGCACCCAAATAAAACTGCACAGCGGCGACGCCATTGACCTGAAGCAGTATGAACCGGCGATGCGGCATCTGATTGACGCCTACATTCGCGCCGAGGAAAGCGAACGAGTTTCGGATTTGGATGATTTGTCGCTGATTCAATTGATTGTGGAGCGTGGCGCGGACGCGGTGAAATCCCTGCCCAAGAGCATCCGGCAAAACGAAACCGCCGTGGCCGAAACCATTGAGAACAATGTCCGCAAGCTCATCATTGATGAGCAGCCCATCAACCCGAAGTATTACGACCGGATGTCGGAATTGCTGGATGCTTTGATTCTGCAGCGGAAGCAGGAGGCGTTGGATTACAAACAATATCTGGAGAAAATCGTCGCGCTGACGAAGCAGGTTAAGAATCCCAGCACCGGCGGGACGTATCCAAAAACCCTGAACACCACTGCACTCCGCGCACTGTATGACAATCTAGGCAAGGATGAGCCGCTGGCGATGGCGTTGAATGATGCGGTCAACCACAGCACGGAAGCCAACTGGCGGGATAACATTTTCAAAGTGAAGAAAGTGAAATACGCCATCAAGAAGGTGCTGAAAGATGACGACGCGCTGACCGAGCAGGTGTTGACGCTGGTGAAAAAGCAGAATGATTACTGAACGTCACAACCTGACCGTGGGCGGTGTCGAGGTGGCGGTCGTCCGCAAAGCCATCAAGAATCTGCATCTGGGGGTGTATCCTCCGAACGGGCGGGTGCGTGTGGCCACGCCATTGGCCGTGTCAGACGAGGCGGTGCGTCTGGCGGTGGTCGGAAAGCTTGGTTGGATAAGACGGCAGCGGGCGCGATTCGTGGCCCAACCCCGACAATCCCGCCGTGAAATGGTCAGCGGTGAGAGTCACTATTTCCAAGGGCGGCGTTATCGGCTGCGGGTGGTTCATCACGACGGCGCGGCCAAAGTCATTTGCCGGAATAATTCCATCCTCGAACTTCAGGTGCGTGCTGAAACCACGGTCAAGGGGCGTGAACGAATTTTGCAGCAATGGTATCGCCGGCACCTGCGGCAACTGGTTCCGGCTCTGTTTGAAAAATGGCAGAAGGTTCTGGGTGTTTGCGCCAGCGAGTTTGGCATCAAGAAAATGAAAACCAAGTGGGGCACCTGCAACATTGAAGCCCGCCGCATTTGGGTAAATCTCGAACTGGCCAAGAAACCGGCATCGTGTCTGGAATACATCGTCGTCCACGAACTGACCCACCTGTTGGAACGAAACCACACGGAGCGATTTACAGCCATCATGGACCGACATCTGCCGACATGGCGCATGAGCCGGAAGGAATTGAATTCAGAGCCGTTGGCGAACGAGCAGTGGAGCTATTAAGACTTCGGGAGCGTGGCACTTTTAACCACTGCCGCCGGAGCGGCTGAGGTTCCCGATTTCGGCGGGTCAAGTTGCCAGCACGCCTGATAATTTGGCCCGTCAGACTTTGGCTGTGCCGCAGGCGGAAAAATCTGAATTGTGAGTGGAATCGGGAAATCCGCGCCGATGATTGCCGCCTCTCCGGGTTTCAGATTTGGGAGGAAAGAGGAAGCCGAGCGGTCTATTTCGCCACACGCACGCTCAACGACTGCACGGTCTTGGTCATTCGTTAATCGGTGAACAACCAGCGTTCCCATTTGGCTCAACACGCCTTCAAGAGTCGCGGCCCGATAGTCTGCCATCAGCGGTATTGACGTTCAGCACGAAAGGGTTGGCCGTGATGCGGCGGTGAAACTGAACACGCTTTTAGGTCGCCCGTGTTTTGATGCGATGGGAACCATCTGGCGCAGTGTTCCCGCTTTGAGGCCCTTGTCTATCATCACCCGCAAAGTGAGTTCACAGAATGACGGATTCAGTTTTACAAGTAGCGCCACTGTGAACTCAGGCTTGGGCCATTGAATCTGCAATCGGTTCGTTGCTTTCATCACGGTCAAACGTTGAGGGATTTCGTCCGCCCGTCGAACGGAGTGAACAATCTGGAAGGGTGCCGGTTCTTGCGCCAGACGGTCTGGCTGCGGTCTTCCTCTTGTGGGTGGTGGGTTTTCCTCCAAACAGTCGGAAATCCTCAGAAACAAAGGGGAATTAAGGACTTGTCACCGGAGTAAAACATATGACGATGTGTGAGAACATAGTGCGGGGATTCTCGCCGTAACCTGGCGGCGGGCAAGCCAGAATTCACCGGCCGAACCGCGCAATCGTATTGCGAACCGGGCGGAGGCGGATATGATTCTTCCATGATGCACCATTTTCTTCGCGTCACTTTAATCGTGCTGGCCATCGCCGCGCGCCCCGCCCGCGCCCAGGACGAACACACCGCCGTTTCCAGTTACGACGAAAACCCCGGCTGGGTTTCCGCCGCCACTCCGGACTGGCGGGAGCCGGCGGATGAAAACATCTCGGCGACCGCTCCAGTGCTGGCCGCCGGCAGCCCCATCGCTCCCTCGGCGCATCAGCCCGTCGGCGCGTTGAGCGGGCGCGTCGTCTTCATGAACTCCGGGCACGGCTGGACTTGGAACACCAGCGGCTTTTGGTATCTGCAAAGGCCCACGGCACTCAATGCGATGAACGAGGATTACGGCAATCTGGATCAGTTGAATTGCTTCGCGACGTATTGCTTCAACGCCGGCGCGATCATCGCCTCGATGCGGCCACTCGGCCAGCAGACCAACGAAGTCGTGCTCGACAACATTCATCCGGCCGTCACGTTCGCCGGGGCCTGGAGCGACAGCACTTCGACGATTTATTTCGGCAACCCGGGTGACGTGCCGTACCGCATCGCGTCGCTGGACTCGTCCGAGACGGCCACCGCCACCTACACGCCGACCATTCCGGTGGCGGGGTATTATCCGGTTTATACCTGGGTGCGACACGGTTCCGATCGCGGCGACCAGCTTTATCGCATCCGCCACACTGGCGGGGAAACGCAATACCGCGTGCCGCATTACATGGTCGGCAACGGCTGGATTTATCTCGGCGAATAT
>JANYDP010000187.1 GCA_025363535.1 Verrucomicrobiota bacterium
TCCGATCGCGGCGACCAGCTTTATCGCATCCGCCACACTGGCGGGGAAACGCAATACCGCGTGCCGCATTACATGGTCGGCAACGGCTGGATTTATCTCGGCGAATATTTTTTCAACGTCGGCTCCAATTCCGCCAGCGGCGCGGTTGTCATCAGCAACCTGCGCGGCTCCACTAACGGCAGCGTCGTCATCGCCGATGCGATCCGGTTCGGCAACGGCATGGGTTCGGTGAATCGCGGCGGCGGCGTCTCCGGCTATCCGCGCGAAGAGGAAAGCTGCCGCTACTGGATTCAGGCCAATCTCGGCCAGGGCCAGTCCACCAACCTGTTTGAAACTTCCGGTACGGACGAGCAGGACAGTTGGTCTGCGCCGGGCCGCATGTCCGCCGAGATGAACCGCGAACAATACGGCTCGATGTTCAAACGCATTCACCTCAGTTTTCACTCGAACGCCGGCGGGCAGCGCGGCACCGAGGGTTTGATCACCAGCGTCCCCACGCCCAACCAAACCATGCTGGCCAAACTTTGCGGATCGTCGGTCAACGACGAACTGGTCGGACTCGGCTCGCCGCCGCTGGAGTTTCCCTGGTCCAATCGCGGCACCAACATCACCTTCTCCGGCGCGTACGGGGAAATCAGCAACAACAACTTCGTCAACGAAATGGACGCCACGATCATTGAGGTCGCCTATCACGATGATGTCACCGACGCGAAGCTGATGCGCGACTCGAAGGTGCGCGCCGCCATCGGCCGCGCCGCGATGCACGGCGTGGTCAGGTACATGAACCAGTTCGACACGACCGATCCGGTGCCGCTGATTTACCTGCCGGAACCGCCGACGAACGTGCGCGCCATCAGCACCTCCAACGGTTTTATTTCGCTGGCATGGATTGCGCCGGGGAGCGTCGCAAGCAGCGGTGCGCCGACGAACTACCTCATCTACCAATCCACAAACGGCTACGGGTTCGGCAACGTGATTTCGGTTGGCTCATTGACCAATTTCACTGTCACAAATCTTCCCGCCGGCGTGGATTATTATTTCCGCCTCGCGGCGGCCAACGCGGGCGGCGAATCACTCCCGTCCGAAGTCGTCGGTTGTCGCGCGCCTGCAAATGCCGGTTCCAAAAAAATTCTGTATGTGAACGCCTTCGACCGCTTTGATCGCACGACCAACCTGAAGCAGGATCTGGCCGCGCAAAATTACATTCCCCCGAACGGCAACGGCGCGAACGAGCGCGTCCTGCCGCGCCGCGTGAATGCGTTTGACTACGTCGTTCCACACGGCCGGGCCATCAGTGCGTTTGGCGCGGCATTCGACACCTGCCAGAACGAGGCCATTACCGGCGGCCTCGTGGCGCTCACCAATTATGCCGTCGTCATCTGGGCGTGCGGCAACGAATCTACTACGGACGAAACGTTCAGCAGCGCCGAGCAGGCGCAGGTCGCGGCGTTGCTCGCAGGCGGCGGTAATCTGTTCGTCTCCGGTGCCGAAATCGCGTGGGATCTGGACCGCCCGAGCGGACCGACTGCGGCGGATCGCAATTTTCTGCACAACCAGTTGCACGCGACTTATGCAGCGGACAGCTCGGGCGCGTGGAATTTCAATGCGACCGGTGGTTCCATTTTTTCCAACAACGCCGTCGGCCTGTTCGACGACGGTTCGCGCGGGATTTATCTCGTGGGTTTTCCCGACGTGCTGACCCCGACCGGCACCGGCGCGGTCGGCGCGTTGAGCTACACCGGCGTTGTCAGCGGCGCAGCGGGCGTGGCCTATGACGGTTCCGACGGCGGCGGCAAGGTGGTCTATCTCGGCTTTCCGTTCGAGACGATCACCAGCGCGAGCGTGCGCAACGAATATCTGGCCGACGTGCTGAATTTTTTCGGTGTGAACAGCGCGGGCAACAAACCCGTCATCGTCACACAACCGGCGGATCAAACTGTGCCGGCCGGGAGTACGGCGACCTTCACGGTGCTCGCGACCAGCTCGTCGCCGATGGGTTATCAATGGCAGTTCAACGGCACGCCTGCCGCCGCTGGCAACACCAACACACTGCAACTCGTCAACGTCCAGGCCGGCCAGGCGGGGGATTACGATGTGGTCATCACCAATGTCGCCGGTGCCGTCACCAGTTCCGTGGCCCGGCTGACGGTGAAAACTTTTTCCACCGTCGAAGCCTGGGGCTATAACGATTTCGGCCAGGCGGCTCCGATGCCGGGCTTGACGAACCTCGCCGCCATCGCCGCCGGCGGTTATCACAATCTCGCGTTGTCCAAAAACGGCGGCGTCTTCGCCTGGGGCAACAATCTCAACGGCCAATGCGACGTGCCTGCGAACCTGACCAACGTCGCGTCCATCAGTGCCGGCAGTTATCACAGCCTCGCCGTCAGCGCGGACGGGATGGTCTGGGCGTGGGGCGCGAACGATGCCGGCCAGACGCTCGTGCCGGCCAGCGCGACCAACGTCGTGGCGGTGGCCGGCGGCGGCTCGTGCAGCCTCGCGTTGCGCGCTGACGGCCGGGTGATTGCGTGGGGCGACAACAGTTGGGGACAAACCAATGTTCCCGCCGGCGCCACCAACATTGTGGCGGTGGCGGCCGGCGGCCATCACTGTCTGGCTTTGAAATACGACGGCACCGTGATCGCCTGGGGCAACGACCTCGGCCCGTACGGAAATTACGCCGGGCAAACTGCGGTGCCAGCAAATTTGAACCAAGTCGTGGCCGTGGCTGGCGGCGGATTCCACAGCCTCGCCTTGAAAGCCGACGGCACCGTGGCGGCTTGGGGCGACAACTCAGCCGGTCAACTGGCCGCGCCTTCGAGCCTGACGAATGCGACGGCGGTGGCGGCGGGTCTCGCGCACAGCCTCGCGCTACGCGCCAACGGCACAGTCGTCGCCTGGGGGGACAATTTGTACAGCCAGAGCAGCGTGGATCCGGATCTTTCAGGCGTGCTGGCGGTGGCGGCGGGCGATTATCACAGCTTCGTTTTGCGCGGTTCGCCGACCGCCACGCCGTGGCTGATCAACCCGCTTCGGAACAACAATGGTTTCGCCGTGTCGGTGCCGACCCTGCGCGGCAAAGCCTATTTCCTCGAATTCAAAAACTCGCTGACCGACGCACAGTGGACGGTGCTGAACGCCGCGCCTGGCGACGGCAGTTTGAAAACGTTCACGGACGCCAGCGCGGGACCGACACAGCGTTTCTATCGCGTGCGCCAACAATAGCAGGTTGAAATCTCTGCTTTCTTTGCGCGGCCGATTCGTGTTTAGTTTGCGGCTTCTATGAGCAAAACCGCATTGTTGTTTGCCGGACAGGGCGCGCAGATCGTCGGCATGGGCCGCGATCTTGCGGAGAAATTTCCTTCCGCCCGGGCGTGGTTCGACCGCGCCAACGCCGCGCTGGGTTACGATCTCACCACAATTTGTTTCAATGGCCCGGACGCGGAACTGACCAAGACCGAGCACGCGCAGCCGGGAATTTTTCTCGTGAGCTGGGTCGCGTTTCAACTGCTCAAGGAACACGCGCCGTCGCTGAAGTTCGACGCCACCGCCGGGTTGTCGCTCGGTGAATTCACGGCATTGACGGCGGCGGGCGCGCTGAGTTTCGAGGACGGCCTGCGCGTCGTTCGGCAGCGCGGCAAGTTCATGCAGGAAGCCTGTGAAGCCACCAAGGGCGGCATGGCGGCGGTGATCGGCTTGGACGAAGCGCCGACGCGTGAAGTCTGCGCGCAGGCCGGCGTGGTGCTCGCGAACTTAAACTGCCCCGGCCAGCTTGTGATTTCCGGAGAGGAGGAAAAAATCATCCAGGCCTGCGATCTCGCCAAGGTCAAGGGCGCACGCAAGGCGATCCCGCTGCCGGTCGCCGGCGCGTATCACTCTCCGCTCATGGCCAGCGCACAACCGAAATTGCAGGCGGAACTTGCCAGGGTGAAATGGTCGTCGCCAGTGGTGCCGGTCATTTCCAACGTCACCGCCCAACCGCACGGCGCACCGGGCGAGATCAGCGCGCGATTGGTTGAGCAGGTCACGTCGTCGGTGTTGTGGGAAAGCTCGATCCGCCTGCTGCTGGCCCAGGGTTTCACGCGCTTCATCGAACTCGGACCGGGCGCGGCACTGAGCGGTTTCATGAAGCGCATAGACAAGAACGTGCAGGTGCTGAATGTCGCGGACGTGGCAAGCTTGGAGGCGACGGTGAAAGCAATTGCAATTTAGCCACAGATTTACACCGATGA
>JANYDP010000190.1 GCA_025363535.1 Verrucomicrobiota bacterium
ATTTGCGGGGAGTTCAATTTGCCACCGAAGCCGGCGGTGGAAGGTGGAACGGAAGAGCCGGAGTCAAAGCCGGTCCAACCCAGTCAAACCCACTAAATAAAACCAGCCCGGGGCTGGTCGCTCTTTGAAATCGGGTTTGGCCTGGTGACTGCGCCCGGCGAGGCGCACAGTCATAAGGATTTCGACACTGCATCCGCAGCAAAAGTT
The DNA here is from genome assembly GCA_025363535.1 of Verrucomicrobiota bacterium. Classification (GTDB taxonomy): domain Bacteria; phylum Verrucomicrobiota; class Verrucomicrobiia; order Limisphaerales; family CAIQOK01; genus CAIQOK01. The sequence continues at coordinate 208 of JANYDP010000190.1, forward strand.
CACGATGCCACGAATCGCCGCGCACCGGCTCGCCGTCCAATTTCAAGCAAGCGTTGAATCGCTTTGTCAATCTTGGCCCGCATGTTCGGCACAGCAGCCTGAAGCTTGTCACGAATGATTGATGTTTGAAGGCCCGAATCCGTTCTCTGTTCAGCGCGCTTCCGCCACTTTCGTTCCTTTGCTTTACGGCGTTTGTTTTGTTCCGTGCCATGCAATTCGGAAATCCTTTCGCCCTTGCAGGGCTTAAAACTTTTTTGACGGTTAACCCAGGGCGGCGCTTCGCTTGCCCTGGGCTATGATCTGTCGGGCTTTCAGCCCTTCGATTCGTGTCGATCCTTTTTCACAGCCCCAGCTTCTTAAACCGGTTGTTCACTTCCTTGAAGTGGAAATCGAGCGAACAGAGTTTTTCCAATTCACCCTTCTTGAAATGTTTGGCCACGGTGGGATCGGCTTGGAGTTGCTCCACAAAGTTGGCGTCGTCGCGGCCGGCGTGTTTGACTTCCCACGTTTTCATCGCGGCGTCCTGACAGATTTTGTAGGCGGCTTCGCGCGTCAGACCTTTCTTGATGAGCGCGAGCAGGACGGTCTGGCTGTTCCACATCCCGAGCGAGAGGCCGAGATTCTTCTTCATGTTCGCAGGATAGACGACCAGGCCATCCATCAGGCGCGTGAGCAGGCCGAACATGTAATCGAGCAGCGTGCAGGAATCCGGGAAGATGATGCGTTCGACGCTGCTGTGACTGATGTCGCGTTCGTGCCAGAGGGCGACGTTCTCCAGCGACGCCATCGCGTTGCCACGGATGACGCGCGCGAGGCCGGTGAGGCGTTCCCAGGTGATGGGGTTGCGTTTGTGCGGCATGGCGCTGCTGCCTTTCTGGCCGACGGTGAAGGCCTCCTCGGCTTCGAGCACTTCCGTGCGTTGCAGATGGCGGAACTCCACGGCCCAGCGCTCAATGCTCGCGGCGACGAGGGCAAGCGTGGTTTGAAACTCCGCGTGAATGTCGCGCTGAACCACCTGGGTGGCGATGGGCGCGGGGCGCAGTCCAAGTTTTTTGCAGACGTACGCTTCCACGCGCGGCGAGAGATGCGCGCTGGTGCCGACGGCGCCGGAGAGTTTGCCAACACTGACGGTGTATTTTGCGGACTCAAGGCGGCGGAGCGCGCGGCCAAATTCGTCATGCATGAGCGCCATCTTCAGACCGAAGGTGGTCGGCTCGCCATGGATGCCGTGGCTGCGGCCGATGCAGGGCGTGAACTTGTGTTCCTTGGCGCGGCGGGCGATGACGGGCAGCAGCGTTTTCACGTCGGCGATCAAGATGTCCGCGCTCTGCGTCATCTGAACGGCGAACGCGGTGTCGCCGATGTCGCTGCTGGTGAGGCCGAAGTGAAACCAGCGGCTGGCGTTGTCGTTGATGGCTTCGGCGACAGCAGTGGTGAAGCCAATGACGTCGTGGTTGAGCGTCTTCTCCAACTCGCGCTGGCGGGCGACGAGGCCGGGGAGGTCGGCGAACCATTTATCGCAACCGGCTTTTATCTTCTTGAAATCCTTCGCAGGCACGACGCCTTCCTTCACCAGCGCTTCACTGGCGAGGAGTTCAATCTGCAGCCAGATCTTGAGTTTGTTTTCGTCGGTCCAGATGGTGCGCATTTCCGGGCGCGAGTAACGCGTAATCATGGCTCAATTAAATAGGAAAACGGAACAATGCAAAAGGCGGAAGTGCGCGGGGAAAAGCGGTTGGAAAATTCTGCCAATGGCATAACATCCTCACCGTGCAAGTTGCAGCCTTCATTACTTTCGCAATTTCGCTCGCGGTCTTTGGTTCGGTGCTGTGGAGATTGACTCCGCCAAAGGAGAAGCCGCTGATACTGGCGTGTCTGGTCGCCACGCTGCCGATGTGCTGGGTGATGTTCCACGGCGTGCGGATGCCGCTGGACGGCTGGTTGAAATCAGCGTTTGGCCAGAGTGAATGGTTGCGCTGGCTGCGCACGGCTTACGCACCACTGACGGAAGAACCGGCCAAGTTGTGGCCGCTGCTTGTGCCCGTGGTGCGACGCGCCATCACCCGCGAGAGTGTTGGACGTTTTGCGTTCGCGCTTGGACTTGGTTTCGGTCTCGGCGAGATTTTCACCGTAGCGGGACTGATTGCGGCGCGTGATCCCGGAGTGGCAACGATGCCGTGGTATCAACTTTACGGCTTCATCGGCGAACGATTTTTGGTTTGCGGAATCCACGGTGGTTTTACCGCGTTGGCACTGGCGTCGTGGCGGCGCGGGCCGGGGTTCATCGTGGGATTGCTGCTGGCGATGACGGCGCATTATTTTGGGAATTTTCCCATCACGATGATGCAGCGCGGCTGGCTTGGCCCGAACATCGAGTTTGCAAAACTGCTGATCTTCCTCTGGACGACGGCGTGTTTCATCGCGGCGCTGGTTTTGATAAGCTGGCTGCAATTTGGAAAAAGCAGCGTGGGTCGGCTGATTCATGGCGATACCATTTGCCCCGGCTGCCAAAAGGAATATTCGCGGAGCGTCTTCGGAATGAACTTCGGTTCAACTCTTCGGTTCGAGCGTTGCCCGCACTGCTGCAAGTGGCATTGGACCAGGCAAAAACCAAAAGCATCTAATCCCGCACCCGCCAGCAGCCAACCGTGACCGATTTGCTTCGAGCACCCGCCTTCGTTCCACGCGCGAGACCAGGGCGCAAGGCTTGTCTGCCAAAGTTAGACTTTGTTCACCGCTTCGCCATTTTGCTGCGGGCGGCTTCGAGGGTTTTGCGTTCCTGCTCGGTGAGGCTCTGGATGCCGTGCGCGGAGATTTTGTCGAGGATGGGATCCACTTCCTGGCTGATGAATTCCTCGGGGCGCGGGGGTGCGGAACGTTCCGTTTTAGTGCGCGCCCACGGTGGCGCGGTGAAATTCGGACGAACCGTTCTCCGTGCGCTGAACAGCGACCAACCACTTTCATGGAGCCGGATAAATGCCAGACCGGCCAGGATGCCGCCAAGATGCGCGGTGTGCGCCGTGTTGCCAAAGAGCGAGGCGATGAACTCGGAGGCGGGAAACGCAATCCCGAGGGCGGTGATGATCAGTTCGATCCAGAGCAACGTCCGCGCCTGCATCTTGATGACAAACATGAACAGCAGCGGCTGATCCGGGAACAACATGGCAAACGCGGCCACCACGCCGAAAATTCCCGCCGAAGCGCCGACAACGGGAATGTTAAAATAACCCGGCCACACGAACGCCGCAAAAATGTGGAGCAGGCCGCCGAAGATTCCGCTGGAGAGATACAGCAGCAAATAGCGTGTGATGCCCAGCGCGGATTCCACCGCACGGCCAAACATGTAAAGCGTCAGGCAATTGAAGAGGATGTGGCCGAAGCCGCCGTGCAGGAATTGAAACGTCAGCAACTGCCAGACAAAACCGTGGCTGATGCCAAAAGCGCTGAGGTTGAGGTAACGGGCTTCAAAGTCATGGGGAATGACCGTGTGCTGCAACAGAAACGCCGCGACGTTGATGGCGATGAGCGTCATCGTTGCTGTCCATTGAAAGCCGTAGCTCTCCGGTGACTGCCGCATGTAATCGCGATTTTCTAGCATGACGAGTGAAAGTAGTCGTGTGACTGGTGGTTTTCAATCGGCTTCTCGGCCGTTCGATTAAGCGGCTTTCCGACGCCACCAGAACATCAGCTCCAGGCCGGTGCGGTTGGGATACGAACGCGGCACCCATTCCGCCAGCAGATCGAAGTGCGGGGAGAACCGTTGCCAGATTTCCTCGCGGGTGGTGCCGAACGGCGGGCCATCCGTGTCGGTGATCAGATAATTCACGGCGAGATACTGGCCGTCGGGCTTGAGCCAGCGCAGCAGCGCGCGGACGTAATCATCGCGTTCGGCGGGCTGGATGGCGCAGAACAACGTGTGCTCAAAGAGCCAGTCGAATGGCATCGGCGGTTGGTCGCGCAAAAAATCCGCGCGCTGAAACTGCGCGGCGAGTCCGGCGGTGCGGGTTTTTTCCGTGGCCAACTTCACACCGCTCGGCGCAATGTCGAAACCGCGCGTGTCAAATCCGGCGGCGGCGAATGCCCGTGCATCGTGGCCCGTGCCGCAGCCGGGAACGCAAACCCGGGTGCGCGGCAACTCGGGGTGCGCCGCGAGAAAATCCACGAGGCCGGGCGACGGCGCGCCTTTCTCCCAGCGCATGTCGTTCGTTTGGTAGCGGTGTTCCCAGTATTCCTGGCTCATGGCATCTACGATTTACGAATTGCGATTTACGTGGTTCATGACTGTCTGCTCGTCAATCGTCAATCGCATATCGTAAATTTTTACGGCTGGATTTGTCCGTCCACCAACTGCACCACCCGCGGTGCCCGCGCCGCCACCGCCGCATCGTGCGTGGCGATGACCAGCGTGGTTTTTTGTTCGGCCACCAGCGAGCAAAGCAGGTCAATGATTTCGCCGCCCGTGTGCGAATCGAGATTGCCGGTGGGTTCGTCGGCGAGAATCAATGCCGGCTGGTTGATGAGCGCGCGGGCGATGGCGACGCGCTGGCGTTCGCCACCGGAAAGTTCTCGCGGCCGATGTTCCATGCGCTCTTTCAAACCCACGCGGCTCAGGAGATCGCGGGCGCGGGCGGCGGCTTCCGATGCGGGTAAGCGGGCGATGCGGGCGGGCAGGCAGACGTTTTCAAGCGCGTCGAGTTCCGGCAGCAGATGATACGCTTGGAAGACGAAACCGATTTTGGAATTACGCAGGCGCGCCAGGTCGTTGCCGGAAAGGGTGGAAAGATTTGTCCCGGCAAACCAGATTTCGCCGGTGTCCGGGGCGTCGAGGCCGCCGAGCAGATGAAGCAGGGTGCTTTTGCCCGCACCGGATGCGCCGCGCAGGGCGACGAATTCACCACGGGCGACGCTGAAATCCATCGCGCGCAACACCGTCAGCGAGCGCCTGCCCATCGTGTAGGTTTTGCTGGTGGCCTTGGCGGCGACGAGCGCGTCGGTCATCGGGAACCTCCAATGATGAAAACAAATTCAACATCGAACATCGAACATCGAACATTGAACATTGAAGTTTTGAACGGAGTGCGGCGCGGCCAGGGTTCGGCGTTCCGCGTTCGATGTTCGACGTTCGATATTTCCCAATGCCTACTCATAGCGCAGCGCCTCCACGGGATTGAGTTTGCTGGCGTAGCGCGCGGGGAAGGCCGCCGCCGCGAGACAGATCAAGAGCGAGCCGCCGCAGATGATGGCGATGTCGCCGGGGATTATTTTTGCGGGCAGTTGGGTGAAGCCGTAAACGTCCGCCGGAAAAAGTTGGAAGCTCGTGAGCCGCCGCATGAGTTCGAGAAACTCGTTGCGATAATGCACGGCCAGCAATCCCAGACTCAAACCAGCCGCGATGCCCCAGCCGCTGACGATCAAACTTTGCCCCATGAAAACCCACATCACCTGGCGGCTCGTCGCGCCGATCGCTTTCAACAACCCAATCTCGCGCGTCTTCATCACGATGAACGTGATGGTGGTGCAGGTGATGCCAAACGCGGCGACGATGATGATGAAAAATAAAATGTAGAGCATCAGATCCTTCTCGACCATGACGGCGGACAGCGTGGAGTTGGATTCGAGCCAGGTCAGGATTTCAAAGTCCGGGCCAAGGGTTTTGGCCAGCTCGCGTTTCGCGGCGTTCGCCTGGAAGGGATCGCGCAGCATGACGATCAGGCTGTGGACGTGGTCGCCGAGCTGATACATCTCCTGCGCATTCTCCAGCGAGACGGCGACAATGGAGGCGTTGTATTCCTCCCAGCCCACGTCGAAGATGCCGCGCACTTCGTATTCATCCGGCAAGATGGCTTCCTGATCCGGCTTGCCCCGGCTGTCTTTGAGCCGCTTGATTTCGCTCGGCGAATAAACGTTCACGCGGTCGCCGACTTCCAGATGCATGACTCGGGCGAACGTGTTGCCGATGATCAGGCCGCGTCCGCTCACGTCAAATTTTCCATCCACAATGCTCGATGGCAGCGTGCTGACCGTGGGTTCGAGGGCTTCATCCACGCCGCGCACCCACGGCGCATAGACGCTGGACTGGCCGTCCTTGTTGGAGCTTTCCAACAACACCTGACCGAGCACGCTCGGCGCGGCGGATTTCACGCGGGGATTCAGCGCAAGGATTTTGATGACGCCGGGATAATTGGTGAACAGCCCGCTCGTCCGTGAAATTTTCAGGTGCGCGTTGAAGCCGAGGATGGTGTCGCGCATCTGCTGGTCAAAGCCGCTCATCACGCTGATGACAATGATGAGCACCGCGACGCCCAGCGCCACGCCGAGGACGGAAATCAGGGTGATGACCGAAACGAACGTGCGCTTGGGCCGCAGGTAACGCAGCGCCAGCAGCAGTTCAAACGGGAGTCCAGACATGCGCGGAAGCTAGACAGGCGGTGTGCGGGTGTCAACGAACGACGCGCCCAACTGCCTACTTCTTCAACTCCGGCGGCACCGGCGAGAACATCTTCAGCGTGAATCCTTCGGCGTTCGCGCTCAGGCCATAGACGCTGAAATAAAAATACTTCGACACCTGCTCGAACGGCGGAAAGAGCGAGAAGTCCATCCAGTCCTTGAAACTGCTGCCAAAATCCATGCCCGGCAGCGTGGCGCTGTCCGCCGAGTTGGTGCCCTGGGATTTGCGCGCGGCTTCAAACATGAAGCGCGACACCTCCAGATTGTTTTGGTAGCCGAAAATGCCGATGCTCGAACCGCCGATTTTTTGCGCGGCGTCCGCCAGGCCCGCTTTTTCGCGGAGGTTTTTTTGTTGGGCCTCGCTGCTGCGCAAGTATTCTTCGAGCATCGCCGTGTCGGTGGTGATCGCCAGGTAACTGCTGCTGGCGGCGTAGCTCAAGGTGGGCGCGGCCTTGCCAGCGGCACCGAGCGTCAGCATCGGCAGGGCGAGGGAATAAATTTTCCGGCCCAGGAATTCGCGTTCCGCCGGCGCGGCCCCGGTGGCGTTGGCCAGCACGAGAATGCTTTTCATCGCGTCGGCCAGTTGTTCCGGGCGTGGTGAACTGAGCAGGAAGAGGGAAGGCGCGGCGTTGAGTTCAGCAAGCGTGCTGCCGCGCGGCGGTTTTGAGTAGGAGATGAAATCGTCGCCGAGATTTCCAAAGAGGTTTTTTTGGAGGTCAAAGCCGGGATCCTTCTGCTTGGCGGCGGTGTTGGCGGTGTCGAGTGCGAAGTTCAAGCCATTCAAAATCTGCGGCGAAATGTCGCCCAGCATTTTTTGCAGCGCGGTCCAGGCCTTCTGGTTGTCCACGCGGCTGCGCTGGAATTTAATAACGTCGGCGGGCACAAACGTCGGCGGGCTGGATTCCTTGCCGTCGGCGGGCAGCAGTTTCAGCAACCCCTGACGGTCGGCTTCGGGCGCACTCACGGAAATTTGCGCGAGCGAACCGTCGGCGGAATTCTGGCTGGCGAAGGCGATGGTTTTCAAACCGCCAAGACCGAGGGCGTTGATGATCTTGTCCGGCGCGAACATGGCGAAGGGACTGGCCGGATCCGCGTCCTTGGTCGGCTGATGCAGCAAAAGATCGGTGAAGGTTTTCAGATTGGCCCAGCCGTAGAGCGGGGCGTCGCGGAACAGCGCGAGGCGGCTGGTTTCAAACGCGGGCACATCGGCCAACGCGGGTGCGGAGCCGCCGGTGAGATGGGCGACGATTTTTTCCACAGCTTTGAGCGAAGTGCCGGCGATCAGCAGCGATTCATACTGGCCGACGAGCAAGGTCAGCGGCGCGTTGGTGCTGCTTTCATTGGCGGAATCGTCGCTGCCGGGCGCGAGGATTTTTTTCAGGCTCGGGGGAACGTCCTTGTCCGAGAGCAGGTAGGTGGTGAATTCAAGGTCGCGGATTTTTTCCGACTTGATCGTCTTGCCGGCGTCCACCCACTTGTGGCGGAGGTCGGCGAGGTTGGTCTTGAGCTGGCTGCTGCGGCCTTTGGTGTCCATCAGGAAAACAACGGCGGGCAGCGGGTCGGCGGAACCCTGCCAGCCGTTTTGCGTGATGGCGAAAGTAAGCTGGCCCTGCAGCAGGCCGGCGTAGTCATCAAATTTCACGCCGAGATCGTGCTCCAGCGGCTGCACCCATTCCTCGCGCACTTTGGCCAGCAACTTGTCGGTGAAGGGTTTCATCGCCGGGTCGTTCAAGAACCGGGTCTGGGTCGAGGTGAGATAAAACTCGCGCAAGCCCGGGTAGTCCGGCGTGCCCAGCACGATCAGGGTGTCGTCGGGCAACAATTTTTCCGCCGGTAAAATCGCGGCGGCAAGGTTTCCAGCGAGCGCGAGCAGGGCGCAAACAATCGCCGTTGGGATCCGGCGCAACGGGAGTGGGGTGTTGGTCATGGGGTGTTTTTTGAAAACGGATTATTCCGCGCCAACAGTTTTTTGCCGGGCGTGGGTGGGTGGTTCGAGATAGCGGTAGGGGTTGCTGGGATTGTCATTCGAGTAGGCAAAGGCGTCGCGATGTTCGAGGAAGAATCGCACCGCCTCGATGGGAATGGCAAAGCCGAGGCCTTCGCCAAAGGTGATCTTCATGTTGGTGATGCCGACGACTTCGCCGGCGAGATTGAACAGCGGGCCGCCGCTGTTGCCCGGATTGATCTGCGTGGTCGTTTGCAGATACAGCGTGCCGCCGAGTTCGCGCGTCTTGGTGCTGAGGATGCCTTCCGTGACGGTGCGTTCCAAGCCGAGCGGACTGCCGATGGCGAAAACGTGTTCGCCGACCGCGAGCGCATCGGCGTTGCCGAGCGGCACGCGCTTGAACTTGGGCGCGTCCTGGTCCTCGATTTTCAACAGCGTCAGATCCTGGAATTTGTTCATCGCCACGATGCGCACCTGCTTGTAGGACTTCACCTCCAACTGGCCGTTGCGCTGATGATAAACCTCCACGGAAATCTGCGTCTCGCCTTCGATGACGTGGAAGTTGGTCATGAGAAACCCGTCCTCGTTGATGAAAAATCCCGAGCCAAGCCCGCCCGGCGTGCGCACCTGCACGACCGCTTCGCCGAGCTGGTTGACCAGATCGCGGACGTTGCCTTCCGGCGCAGATTTGTCACCGGCGGAATAAAATCCAGCGGCGGTGATGGGGCCGGGCTTGGAGACGGAAGCGTTGGCCGTTGTCGGTGCCGTCGGGTGCGCGGGGGAACTCGCGGCGTCGGTTTTCAAAATCGCGGAAATCTGGCTGCGGGGAATGGACAGCACCGTGAAACCCAGATCCACAATCACCACGTCGTGCTTTTCAGCCAGCACCTTGCCGGTGACGGCGGCTTTGTCCTTGAGCTGGATGGTTTCCGCCCGGCTGACCAGCGCGGCACCCGTGGCCACGGTCAGCAGGCAGACTAGCATTTTTGACATGGCGGGAAACTAAACGCGCCGCCGCATTTTGACAAGCGCCCATCCCAAGCCGTGCCCCCATGACCGCCAACCGAATTTAACTTGCCAAACAAACTCACGGGCGGGCATTTTCTGACATGGCAGCGACCAAAGACATCAACAGTTTAGATTCCAACTTCTACCAGCCAGCGGGCGCGTTTTTCCCGGCCTTCAACCACACCGGACTGACGTTCGACGACCTCACGCTCGCGACGCTTTACTCCGAGATTCTGCCGCGCGACACCCAGCTCGACACCCAGCTTGCCGAAGGTTTGCGCCTCAACATCCCGATCATCTCCTCGGACATGGACACCGTGACCGAGTCGCGCATGGCCATCGCGATGGCGCTCAACGGCGGCCTCGGCCTGATCCATTACAACATGCCCGAGCGGCAGCAGCTCTCCGAAGTCAGCCGCGTGAAACACCACGTCCACGGCCTGTTGCAGGAGCCGATCAAAGTCGCGCCGGAATTGTTCATCGGCGACGTGCTGAAAATGATGGAAGAGCGGAAATTTTCCTTCAGCACGTTTCCCGTCGTGGACGAGACTGGCAAACTGCTCGGGCTTTTGTCGGGCCATGTGGTGAAGCCGCGTTACGCCAAACGCCAGATCGCCGAAGCCCTCACGCCGCGCAACCAGGTTCAAACCATCAACCAGAAAGAACTGAGCAAGGATCCCATCGCCCGCGCCGACAAATTTTTCACCGCGCACCCCGGCATCCACAAGCTTCTCGTCGTGGACGACAAGGATCATTTGCACGGCCTTTTTACGATGAGCGACGTGGAGCGCATCACGGCGGAACGCAACGCGCAGTTCAAGCCCGCCCGCGACGCCGAACATCGCCTGCTCTGCGGCGCGGCGGTTTCGGCCACGCGCAACGCCTTTGGCGAGCTGGACCGCGAACGCATCCTCACGCACGTTGGCGGCCTCGTCGAACGCG
>JANYDP010000222.1 GCA_025363535.1 Verrucomicrobiota bacterium
CAGCGCGATGAGTTCCGCGTCCGCCGCCCGCGATGGCGCGGAACTCGCCCTTGCGATCAAACGCCTCGAACACCACGCCGGTGTAATATGCCAGCCCGCGGATAACCTGGTAATCAATCTTCACGAAGTCGCTCAGTCCGCGCGCCGCGAGATTGTTGAGGATGAATTTCAACTCTGCGGTCGGCTCGCCCTTGGTGATGAAGTCGTTGACGGCGGCGAGCGAAAATCCCAGTGCGGAAAGTTTTTTTTCACTTTCCTCCGGCGGCGTGCGTTCGAGTTTGTCTATGATTTGAAAGAACGTGTAAGAGTTAGATAGCCTTTGAACCAAACCACCTACCGCACCTTCTGCTTTTGGTTCGCGAGCCTCGTAAAATTCCTGCCATGCGTTGCGACTGCTCAAGCGGATGACGAAATCCTCGGCGGTCAAACCAAACGAGCGCAGCGTGTCAATCAGCAGCGCGATGAGTTCCGCGTCCGCCGCCGGATCAGATTCGCCCATGATGTCGGCGTTGAATTGAAAGTGTTCGCGCAGCCGGCCTTTCTGCTGGCGTTCGTAGCGGAATAATTGCGGTAGCGCAAACCACTTGATGGGTTTCTTGTAATTGCGTTCGTGCGCCGCAACCATGCGGGCGAGGGTAGGGGTCATCTCCGGTCGCATCGAAACGGCGCGCTCGCCCTTGTCGGTGAAGTTGTAGAGCTGTCCGACTATTTCTTCGCCGCTCTTGGTGGTGAACAGTTCGAGCGATTCGAGCGGCGGGCCGTCGTATTCGCGGAAGCCGTAACGGCGGGCGGTCGTGCGCCACTTGTCGAAAATGTATTGGCGGGCGTCGGCGCTCCACACATCCTGGTGGGGCAGGGGTTCAGGATAAAAATCTCGAAATCCGGGCAATCGTTCCATAATTCAGCGCGGAGACTAAAAGGACGCGGCTGGAAAAAAAAGCTCCAAAATCCAAGTTCCAAAATAAATCACCGTCTGCTTGAATTTCTGATAGGAATTTGGAACTTGGAATTTGTGTTTTCACCTTCAAACTCCGCCGCCAATGTTCGCCGCATTTCTGACCACGATGTTCTTTTCGCTCTCCGCCATCTTCGGGCGGCAGGTGTCAAAACATTTGCCGGGCACGGTGGCGAATCTTTGCCGGTTGCTGATGTGCGCCGTGCTGTTTGGCGTGTGGTCGCACGCTTTTGGTTTCGGCATTAGTGGCCAGGCGTTCCCGATTTTGTTCCTTAGTGGCTGTGTTGGTTTCGGCATCGGCGATCTGGCGTTGTTTCAAACCTATCCGCGCCTTGGCACGCGTCGCTCGATGGTGATGGTGCAATGTCTGGCCGCGCCGTTTGCCGCCCTGACCGAATGGGCGTGGCTCGGCCACGCGCCGACGCTGGCGCAAGCTGCGTGGGGCGCGTTGATTCTCGCCGGCGTCGGCGTGGCACTGATGCCAGGCAAGGCTGATGATCAACCGACACATCATCTCACCGCTGGAATTTGTTTCGGCACGCTCGCCGCGCTTTGCCAGGCGGGCGGGGCAGTATTGAGCCGCAAGGCCTACGCTGTGGCGGCGGCGGCGGGGCAGCATTTTCACACGGCGGCCGACGGCGTGAACGCGGCGTATCAACGGATGCTCGGCGGGATTTTTTTTACGGCGCTGTTTTTTGTTTATCTAAAACTCGCGCACAAGCCGGACGAATCACGCAAGGCCGACTGGCCGCGCGCGTGGCCGTGGCTGATCGCCAACGCGCTGGCCGGGCCGTCGTTTGGTGTGGCGTGTTACCAGTGGGCGCTGATGACCACGCCGACAAACATCGTCCTGCCCATCGTGGCCACGACGCCGTTGCTGGTGATTCCGCTGGCGCATTTCCTGGAAGGCGAGCGCGTGACGCGCCGGGCGGTGGTGGGCGGCGTTCTGGCCGTGGCGGGGGTGATTGGCCTGACGCTGGCGAGATAGGTGGGGGGCGTCACTCCGTGCGCGCCGTCGGCAGGCGAACCGTGAAGGTTGTGCCTGCACCGGGTTCGCTGGCTGCTTCAATCGTCCCGCCATGCGCTTCGACAATCGCCTTCGAGATGGAAAGGCCAAGACCGTTGCCGCCGGTGGAGCGTGATTTGTCTGCGCGATAAAAACGCTCGAACACGCGCGGCAAATCTTCCGGTGAAATTCCCTGACCGTTGTCGAAAACCCTGAGCGTGGCCACGCCGTCCTGCGCTGCAAGGTTCACGCGCACTTCGCCGCCGGGTTGGTTGTATTGAATCGCGTTGGTCAGCAGGTTGGTGACGACCTGCGTGAGGCGCTCTGAGTCCCCAACACATTCAATGCTTTCGAGGTCGCAATGAATTTTTACGGTGCGTTCATCCGCCAGTGGTTGCAGCGATTCCACGCATTCGCTGACGGTTCTGGAAAAATCAAAGTTCAAACGCTTCATCGTTTCCTGCCCCGCATCCAGTCGCGCCAGGGCCAGCAAAGATTCGATCAACCGCCGCATCCGCTGCGCCGCGCGCTGGCAGGCTTCTAGGGACGCGCGATATTCCGGAGCGCTGCGCTCGCGGTTGAGCGTGCTCTGCGTCTGCGTGAGCATCACGGAAACCGGTGTGCGGAGTTCGTGCGCGGCGTCGGAGGTGAACTGCTGCTGCTGCGCAAACGCAGCGTCGAGCCGGGCGAAGGTAGAATTGAGGACTCCGGCGAGCTGGCCGAGTTCGCTTTCCGTTTCGGTGTTGGAAATTCTCTGCGACAAATCGCCAGCGGAAATTTTCACCGCCGTGGCGCTGATGTCCTGGACGGGACGCAGCGCGCGGCTGGCAATCCACCAGCCTCCGGCGAGGCCCAGCAGCAGCACACCCGTACCGACCGCTGAAAGCGTGAGCGCCACAAGCCGCAGGTCTTTCAACTCCGCCGCGATGGAGCGGCCCATCAGAATAATTTCACCGGGCGGAGTCATGAGAAACGATTCGCGAAAGTCATCGCGCATTCGGGGCGGCTGGGGTTCCGGCTGGTTGCGCAACCGGGGCGGCGGTTTGTTGATTGAACCCAGTTCAGTTCTGAGGCGAAAAACGGGAGGAGGAAGCACGGACAGCGGATCGGGTGCGTTGGGAGAACTTGCCAGCACCTTGTTGTCATCTCGGCCCCAGACGATGTAATAAAATCCGTTCGTATCCGTATCGTTGAACTGATTGGCCAACTGCGGCGGCAAATGAAACTCCCTAGGCTGTCCGAATTCGGGTCGGTCCGGTTCCTCGGTCGCATCCTCGGGGCGCGGCTGGCGTGGCGGACGGAATTGTTCCGGCGGCGGGCCGTCAAACTGCCCGTCACCTTGTCCGCGACCACGTGGCGGTTGACGCAAGGCGCTGGCCAGCACGTTGACGCGGCGTTGCAGTTCGCCATCAATCCGGCGCAGTTGCCGCCCGCGCTCCAGTTGATACGCGGTGACGCCAAAACCCACCAGCACAGCCACGAGGATCAGGCCGTACCAGATTTGCAACCGCCACTTGATGGATTTGAAAATCATTCGATGCAATAGCCGTGGCCGCGCCGGGTGGTAATGAATTCCGCGCCCAGTTTTTTGCGGACGTTCGAGACATGAACATCCAAGAGATTCGAGAGCGTGCTGTCGTCCTCGTCGAACAGGTGTTCGTAAAGCGCCGTGCGCGTGATGACTTCGCCGCGATGCAGCGCCATGAATTCCACCAGCGCATATTCGCGGGCGGTGAGTTCCACCGGCTTGCCGGCGTGCAAAACATTCCGCGCCGCCGTGTCAATCTTCACACCGTTGATCTCAATGACATTGGTCGTCTTGTTCGCGCTGCGGCGGATGAGCGCGCGGAGGCGGGCGAAAAGCTCGTTAAGATCAAACGGCTTCACCACGTAATCATCCGCGCCGGTATCAAGTCCTTTGACGCGGTCGCGTGATTGATCTTTTGCGGTGAGCATCAGGACGGGAGTTTTTTTTATTTTGCGCAGCCGCCGGAGAATTTCCCAGCCGTCCAGCTTGGGCAGCATCACGTCGAGGACGATAGCGTCGTAGTCGTAGGTCTCGGCTTTGTAAAATCCGTCCTCGCCCTCGGCGGCGGTGTCCACGGCATAGCCTTCGTCGCGCAGCGCGCGGCTGAGGGCTTGGAGCAAGTCTGGTTCGTCTTCAACAATCAGAATTCTCATTCGGGCTGGCGAAGTTTTAACACGAACATTTCATGGCCGCCAGCGTGCGTATCATCGCTGGGACAAGCTTAATAGAACATGAAGAATTTTACCGATTGAAACGATAACCCTCGCTACGGACGGTGAGAATGTGTCTGGCGATTGCGAATCATTTTCCAGCTTTTGCCGCAGCCAGGCGACGTGGACATCCACGGTGCGCGGAGTGATGAAAGGTTGCTCCGGCCAGACTTGCTTAAGAATTTGCTCGCGCGACACGACCTGTCCGCGATTGGTTGACTAGGAAGCGCAGCAACTCGGCTTCCTTCGCGGCGAGACTGATCGGCAGGCCATCCTTGAAAAACTCCATCTTCGCGAAGTCAGCCATCACCTTGCCAAACTCGATCCGCATCACGGGCGTGAGCTGTTCCTTGTGGATGCGTCGCAACAGTGCGGAGACGCGCGCAAGCAGTTCGTCGGGATCGAACGGCTTTACGAAATAATCATCCGCGCCTGTCCGCAAACCTTGCACGCGGTCGGGAATCTGGCTTTTGGCAGTGAGCATCAGAATTGCACCGTCAAAACCGCGCTGGCGCACGGCGTGACAGATTTCAAAACCATTCAGGCCCGGCAGCATCACGTCGAGAATGAGCAGGTCGAACTTTTTTTCGCACGCGAGTTGCAGGCCAGTCTTGCCGTTGGCGGAAGTTTCGACCGCATGGCCTTCCGCGCGCAGCAAATCCGAAACGACCAGCGCGACGCCGGGTTCGTCTTCCACGAGTAAAATGCGGGAACTCATTTTCCAAATTTAACCGCAGAGAACGCAAAGAACACAAAGATAATGCAACATCAAAACTTTTTGCGTTCTTTGTGCGCTTTGCGGCTAACTTATTTCACCGGCAGCCGCACGACAAACGTAGCGCCGCGGCCGTTCGTGCTGCGGACGGAAATTTTTCCATCGTGCGCCTCAATGATTTCTTTCACCAAGCTCAAACCAAGTCCGCTGCCGCGCACCTGCAACGCCTGCGGGAGCGCGCCGCGAAAGAACGGCTTAAAAATTTATCCTTGCTCGTGCGCCGGAATCCCCGGCCCGCGATCCGCCACTTGAATTTCGATGACGCGCGGCTGGCTGTCCTCGTCGGCCACGGCGGTGATGCCGATCCATTGGCCGGAGCCGCCGTGCTTCGCGGCGTTCCCGATGAGATTTTGGAACGCGCGGCGCAGCGCGGCGGCATCACCGGAAATTTCCGGCAGCGACGGCGGCAGTTCCAATTGCACCTCGCACTGCGCGGCCTGCGTGTCGTGCGCGGTCGCGGCCACGGCGTCGCGCAGCACTTCCGCGAGCGACACGGGTCGGCGCAACGCAGCGGAATTTTTCTTCTGCGCGCCGGCCAGTCCGAGCACCTGCTCCACCATGTCGCCGAGATGTTCGACGTGCTCGATGATGAGGCCGGAATATTTTTCCACCGACGCGCGGTCGGTCACGACGCCGCGTTGCAGATTGTGCGCCGCGCCACGGATGACCGTCAGCGGCGTGCGGAGTTCGTGCGAGACGCCCGCGACGAAATTCAACTGCTGCTCCGCGAGCCGCCGCGATTTCCGAGTTTGCCGCACGAGCGCGAGGCCCGCCGCGAGGATGAGTCCGTTCAACAGCAGCGCGACGGCGAAATTTTTCCGGCGCGAACCGGCGACGAATTTTTCCAGCGCATCCGGCTGCGGATAAACTTCGAGCAGCCAAGTAGAATTCGGCGTCGGGCCGCGCGAATTATCAAGGCCACGGCCCTGCCGGTTCAGGCGCATGGCAATGGGCTTCGCCGATCTGTCCATCGTTTCGCTGGTCGCAAAAATCGTGGCGGCGGGCGCGGCGGCGGTTTTGATGACGGCGGCGTTGATCTGTTTGCCGCCGAGGTTCAGGTGCGCGTTGACAAGCTTTGGGAGCCAGACTGTTTGTAGATAATTTGTGTCGAGTTCAAACACGACGCATTCAATTTCCGGCGGGCCGCCGAACTCGCCGGGGCCGCCGCCGAACACGGGAATTTCAAACAACACGCCCGCCCCGCCGTTGAACGGCCCGCGTCCGCCCTGCTCAAAATGCCAGCGCAGCTTTTCCCACGAGGCCGGCCACGGCGACGATGACAGTTTTCCGTCGGACAAATTTTGTTCCAGAAAATTCGCACCGTCGGGCGACGACGTGACGACGGCCACGCGGTGGAAAATTGGGAGCGGATGCAGCGTCTGCCATTTTTGAAAAAGCTGCGAATGGATCGTGGCGCGGTTCGCGGCGTTCACGCCGCTCTCGGTCGGCACGAGCGGGGCGCAATACGTCGTCAGCGTGTCGTCAAAATGTTTCGCGAACGCCACCGCGCAACCGCTCGGCCTCCGCGCGACTGATCTCGCCCGTCCAGCGAAATTGCAGCCACGTCAGCCCGGCGCAGAGCAGCGCGAGCAGGGCGAGAAAGCCCCACTCTCCGAATAATTGCTGGCGAAAGGCGCGCATGGATTGTTTGACGATGTCGCAAAGTGTATCGGTCACGGCTCGCCACGGTCAATGCACCGGGGTGTTTCTTAACACTCCTTAACATGACGGCACCGCCCGACCGTGCAACAATTGCCTCAGTCAAACCGAATTGCCTGACGGAAAACCGAACGAACCATGAAAACTAAAATCATCTCCGCTCAACCACAACCGTTTTACATCCCGCTGGAACGTCGGAAATTTTTGAAGGCCATCGCCGCCGTTCGTCAGGAATGGCGCGGGGGCCCCCCGGAGGAGGGACGACACAGCCCGCGCACCCACAGGCCGAACAGCTTAGATGCCGCCATGACCAACACCTTCTCGATCCCCG
>JANYDP010000212.1 GCA_025363535.1 Verrucomicrobiota bacterium
TCCTCGACGCCTATGAACTCAAGCTGCGCTCCCGTCCGGGCGGGGCGGCTGCCCAGGCGGCGGATGTTGATAAAGAGGAAGAAGGAGTGAAGCACGGCTTGCATCGCTGGCAGCAGGGCTACCGGTTGAAAGAACTGATCAACGAGTGCGGGCATTTCCAGATCTGCGTATTCGAGGAGTTGGGCAACATCTTCGCTGGTCATCCGGAACTGGAACACGAGACGCTGCTGGAAGCGCATCGCCAGTTGCTCCACCTCATCAATGACATCATCAGCGGCAGTGCCGCCCAATACGAGCGCATGCAGCAGGCGGAAGCCGGCGGCCGGGTGCGCGATTTGATGAGTGCGCTGGCCCACCTTGATGAGATCGAGCAGCGGCGGGCCGCGCTCATTCACCAGGCGGTTCACGATCTCAACAGCGATGTGCTCGGGGTCAGCATGGCGGCGACACAGATCAGCCGGACCGGCATGGCGGAAACCGACCGGGTGGAAACGGCGGCGTTCCTCCAGCGGGCGGTGCAAGGGCTCAACTCGATGCTGGGTGAATTGATGGACCTGGCGCGGTTGGAAGCGGGCCAGGAAAATCGGGAAATCGCCGGATTCGATGCCGGCAGCTTGATTACCGATCTGTGCGACAGCAATCAACCCTTCGCCCACGAACGCAACCTGTTCTTGAAAGCGAAAGGACCAGCGCAACTTTCCGTCGAGGGCGATGCGGAAAAAGTGCGGCGCGTGGCGAAGAACCTTTTGGTGAACGCCCTCAAATACACCGAATCCGGTGGCGTCATCGTAAGTTGGGGCGAGGAGAAGGAGAATTGGTGGCTGTCGGTCAAAGACACCGGACCGGGAATGTTGACCGAAGCCGGCACGTCCCTGGCGGACGGTTTGCAAGAAGCCACCGCGAGCGCGAAGGAGTCCGACGAAAAGTCCGCCGCCATCAAGGGTGAAGCCTCGCAGGTGCTGCCGGCCAAGGATACCACCACCCCAACCCGACCTTCCCAGCATCAGCCCGGCGAAGGGATTGGACTTTCAATTGTGAAGCGCCTGTGTGAATTACTTGATGCGAGCCTGGAAATCGCCAGCTCGGCCGAAGCGGGCACAACATTCCGCGTTGTCTTTCCGCGCCGTTACCGCAGCCAAGCTTGACCTAAAACCGGCGCGGGCACATGGGTATCCTACACCACGACGTGTTCCTGGAAATCCACGTCCAGCGCGCGCCTGAACACGCGCGCCGTGGCAGGTTGAATGTGGAGGTGAGTTACCGGTTGCGTTGCTGCAATCGCCAGATTAAAAAACAGCGGCTTAGTTCCTCATTGGGCAGACACCGTGGAAAGCGTGTGCGCCCCCTGTCTGCCCTCATGTTTTCTTTCTGACCTTTTCCACTGCGGGCGTGCTGGTTGGGCGGGCATCGCGCCGGGAACGCGCAGAACATCACGCACCACGTTCAGAAGGGCCGCGACGGTGTAGGGCTTGGAAAGAGTGGCCGTCGGGCGAAGCGAGGGACTTTGCGCGAAAGCCTCGGTCGGAATCATGCCACTGGCCATGATGACAGGCAGGCTCATGTGGCTGTCCCGAATCTTTTTGAGCAGCTCCAAGCCGGACATTTTTGGCATTTTGTTGCCAGTGATCAGCAGATCGTAGCCACCGGTTCTCAGCGCGTTCCAAGCCATGTCTCCATCCTCGGCGGAGTCCACCACATAGCCGGAATTGGAAAGGATTTCCATGTTAAGGCGGCGGATATCTTCATTGTAGTCCACCACCAGAATACGCTGCGGAGAATGCTCGCCGAAGGCTGCTGCGGTGGAGGCTGACGAGTCGGCGGAACAGATATTATTTTTTATCATGTTCTAATTGTTCCACCCAAAGCGGGCTGCGGCTATGGGGTGATTCCCTAGCAAAATAAAAGCGGCCTTCGTTTCCGAAAGCCGCTGGCTGTTTGTTTCGATTCACTCCATCGCCGCCAGCAGTTCATCCAGTGACACCGTGGCGATGCCGCATTTGCGCGGCAGGTAATCGCCGAGAAAAGCAACCTTGCGGATGGCGGATGGCGACGGCATGAAATTTTGCGGCGCGGGCTAACGCACTTTCTTTTTTTCCGGCGGTGGATGTTTCTCTGAATTTTCCTTCACCACCGCGATCATCTCTTCCATCCCTTCTTTGATTTCACTGACTTGCGGGTGGACTTCTTTGATGAGGTCGTGCTCGATCTTGGATAATTTTTCAATCCGCTTGCCCTGCTCGCGCAACTGAGCCAGCAGAAAATTCTGTTTCGTTGAAATCCGGTGCATCCACCAGAAACAGCCGCCCCAGCAGAACGTCCCAGCCAAAGTCATCCAGAATGCGAGGTCGTTTTTATCCATGACAACAAATCAGCGCGGCGCCACTAAACGATGGTCAACTGCACGCTGCTCTCAATAATGCCAGCGCTGATGGCGTAGCGGGTGAGACCGGCGGTGTCGTGGATGTCGAGCTTCTCCATGAGATGCTCCCGGTGTTTCTCGACGGTCTTGATGCCGATGCCGAGTTCGGCGGCAGTCTCCTTATTGGTCTTGCCTTCGGCGATGAGTTGCAGCACTTCCATCTCGCGCGACGTCAATTCGGCCGCCTTCTTTTTCAGCCCGCCGTTGCGGGTGAGCGCTGCCGGGTTGATCCGGTCCTGCCGTCTGGCAATGGCCGGACTGAAAAATGTGTTCCCACTGTGCACTTCGCGGATCGCGCGGCACACATCGTGCGCGGAAGTTTGCTTGAGCAGGAAACCGGACGCGCCGGACTCGGTCGCGTTCTGCACATACGCGTCATCACTGTGCGCGGAAAGCATGAGCACCTTGGTGGCGGGCAGTTCCTTCTGCAACTGGCGCGCGGCCTCCAGTCCGTTGAGCAGCGGCATGGCGATGTCCATCAACACCACGTCGGGCTTCAATTTCTTGGCGAGCGCGACGGCTTTGCGTCCGTCCATCGCCTCGCCGACGATTTCAAAGTCGCCTTCGAGTTCGAGCATCTTGCGAAAACCTTCGCGCACGATTATGTGGTCTTCCGCCAGAAGGATAGAAATTTTTTTCATGAAATAGTTTTGGTTTCAATTTTAATGAACTCGAT
>JANYDP010000293.1 GCA_025363535.1 Verrucomicrobiota bacterium
CTTTGCGCCATTGTTTCCGTAACCACCTGCTCCAACCGTTCGATGCGCTGGCCCATCTGACGTATCCGTTGCAATCGCGCCAGAACCGTCATGAACTGCTCGCGGCGAAATGGTTTCTCCAAAAAATCCACGGCGCCACGCCGCATGGCTTCGACTGCATTTTTCACGCTCCCATGAGCCGTGAAGATGACTACGGGAAGCTTCGGAAAATGGTTTTGAATTTCAATCAGCACGTCCAGACCGTTTTCCCGGCCAAGATTCACATCCAGCAGCACGGCATCCCATTTATCCTCCTTGAGCCCCTTGAGTGCGAGTTGACCCGATTCAACCCCTTCGGCGTAATGCCCGGCCTCTTCAATCAAAAAGCAGGTCGCGTCTCGAAACGTCTTGTCGTCATCAATAACCAAGAAATCCATACAACAGTGGCCTAAGCCGTACGAGGCAAGCGGACAGTGAACGTTGCTCCGTTTCCGGGGACGCTATCGCAGTCCAGTTCCCCGCCCATTCCCAACACCAATTTGCGAACAATACTTAATCCCAGGCCGGTGGATTGCTCGCCGCCGGTGGGACGGGCCGAGAGACGCCCATAGCGGCGGAACATCCTGGTTTTGTCCTCGGCGGTGAAGCCCGGGCCCTCGTCACGCACCACGAACACTGCGCGATTGTTCAGGGAGGAAACCGAGACAAAAATATTCCGTCCGGACGGAGAGAATTTAATCGCATTGGAAAGCAAATTGTCGAGCACCCGTTCGAGGGCGGAAAAATCAGCCAGCGCATTCACTGTTTCGGAGGGAAAGTTGGTTTGTATTTGGATACTCTTCTGGCGCGCAACGGAATCAAACAATTGCGTGGTCGCAATGGCAAAGTCGGTCAAATTAACGGTGATCGGCTTCAGCTTGAAGCCATGGTCCGCACGGGAATTTGCCAGAAAATCCTTCACAAAGGTCAGTGATTGCCCGCTGGTGCGAAGAATGTTTTCCGCCAGTTGCGTCAAGCGTTCGTCGTTCAACCGGTCGGTTTGCCGCGACAGCAAGGCGGCGCTCATGTTCATGCCGACGAGATAATTGATCAGATCATGCGCGAGAATACCGAGCAGTTCGTCCTTGTCCTCCACCAGTTGATGGAGCCGGTCACGGGCGGCCTTTAATTCCAGTTGTGTCCGCACTCGGGAAACCAGCTCGGCCTGGTTGAACGGTTTGGTGATATAATCCACGCCGCCGGCTTCAAGGGCGCGGACTATCAAGTCCTTGTCATCAGCCGCGGACAGAAAAATGACCGGGATTTCTCTCCATTCCGGAGAGGCTTTCAATTGCCGGCACACCTCGCAACCATCCATGCCCGGCATCATAAAATCCAGAAGGATCAAATCCGGGGGGCGCAGTGCCACCCGCCTCAAGGCGGTGGCGCCGTCCGTGGCAGGAATGATCTCGTGTCCCAGCCGGCCCAGCACTGCGCCAACGATCTGGATGTTGACCGCCTGGTCATCGACGACGAGGACACACGCCGGCTCAACGGCAACCGCGGCCGCCGGTTTTGGTATTGTTGGCGCGCCCACGTTTGTGACTGGCCTCATATCGAAGTCCCTCCCTCAAGTTGTTCCACGAGCAGGGCAAATTCGCCGAGATGTTTCTCCAAATCGATCACGTCATAATTCTCAGCGTCACAAATCACCTTTTGCGCGTAGACAGTCAGCGGCTCGCAACTCCAGCTCTCCCCCAATCCTTTCAATCCCACGGCAAACGCCTTGCTTTCATTAATGGCTACGCTGTCGCGAAGCGTCGGCCAGGGCTCGACGAGCAGCTCCCGCAACCGGGAGATCAACTCCCTCGGCGCAGGCTCGGCATCCGCGCTATTGGCCTCCAGCAGTCCCGACTCGTGGGCTGCATCGGTGGGGTCCGGCTGCGAATGACGGGGCAGGAAGTCCGCCAGTTCGGCAAACAGTTCGCTTTTAGAAAACGGCTTGCGAATAAATCCGCTGAAACGATCCCTCAACACTTTATCCTCGTGCTCCAGATTCGAGGCGGTCACGGCGATGACGGGCAGAAATTCCAACCCGGGAATCCTGCGGATGGCATCCAAGGCTTCGTAACCATTCATCACGGGCATGCGGACATCGAGGAGAAGAATGTCAGGCCTTAGCGAACGGGCTTTGTCCACAGCCTCGGCGCCGTTCGAACCCAAATAGACCTGGTGATGAGAGTCGGCGAAAAATCCCTCAATTAACTGACAGTTGGTCTGGTTGTCATCCACTACGAGCAGGGTGGCGGGTCGCAATTCGTTGAAATCCACCTCGTCGGTCGGTGGCAGCTTTGCTGATGCCGGAAGGCGAACGGAAATGGAGACGCCGGGAAAGCGCAAATGGAAGGCTGAACCCTGCCCCATGACGCTGGCCACCGTCACGGTGCCCCCCATGATCTCGGTGAGGCGCCTGACGATCGACAGCCCCAGTCCCGTGCCTTGCTTCTCCTTCTCCCGGTGGGCGCCGGCTTGGACAAAGGGTTTAAAAATTGCGTCAAGTCGGTCCTGCGGAATGCCCACCCCGGTGTCCTGAATCTCAATGACCAGCGTGACCTGACTGCTGGCCGGTTGCCTCGCGGCCGCGACGCGGACCTCCACGCCACCGTGATCGGTGAATTTAATCGCGTTGCCCACGAGATTGACCAAAATCTGCCGCAACCGGATGCGGTCAAGGAGCAGAGCGTGGGGGAAATCCTCGCCGACATGACATTGCAACCGGAGTCCCTTTTTCGCCGCTGGCTCGGAAAAAAGTGTGTGTAGAAAACTACAAAGTTCCCGCAGGTCGGTGGGCTCCGGCCGAAGCTCGATCAATCCGGCTTCGATTTTCGACATATCGAGGATGTCATTGATAAGCATCAGGAGCGAACCGGCGCTGGTACGAATGGATTGCAGGTATTGGCGGTGCCTGGAGACGTGCAACTCGTCCTGCAGCAATTCGCTG
>JANYDP010000295.1 GCA_025363535.1 Verrucomicrobiota bacterium
CGGCGAACTCCCGCAAGCGCGACCAATACCACGGATTGAATTTCGTGAGGTCGTATTGGCTCAAGCCGTCCCACGCCGTCCCTTGCCCGCTCCGCGCAAATGGCTGCTCGAAAAACGGCGGCAAAACTTCCCCGGTCAACCGGCGGATGCGTTCGTGATCGTCGCGGCGAATGTCGTACCAGAGGCCGTAATGATGA
Source organism: Verrucomicrobiota bacterium (assembly GCA_025363535.1). Classification (GTDB taxonomy): domain Bacteria; phylum Verrucomicrobiota; class Verrucomicrobiia; order Limisphaerales; family CAIQOK01; genus CAIQOK01. Next base: position 198 of record JANYDP010000295.1, read on the forward strand.
TTGAGCGCGACCTCGTTGCGCTTCGCCATTCCATCGGCCAGCAGTTCCAAATCATCCGTCAGCCCCGGCCCGATTCGCCCCGGCACAAAGCGCGTGAGCGCCGGGCCGAACGTCGCCGCCTCGTCGGGCCGAAGGCTGCCGCGCCACCACGCCACTTCCATGCTGTCACCGATGAGGAGCCGGCCGTTCACGGTCAGCCAGCCGTTGGTGATTTCTAATTTCCGATTTCCGATTTCCGATTTCCGATTTGAATTTTGAGCCTCCTCACGCTGACTGCTACGAGGCGAGATTTCCTCGCCGCGTTTTGCGCTACCGGGTTCACCGGGAATCGGATCGCGTTGCCCAGCCGCCGCAATGTAATCGCGGAGCAACGGTGCAGGTTGGTGCGAAGCGGCGGCAAGTTCCTGCGCTTTGTCCACCGTTGGATTGCTGGACTCTTCGTGCGCACGCGGCATGAGTTGCAACCGCGCGGCGGCTTCTGCACCAAGACGCTCGTTTAACTGCGCGGCAAACAAACTCTCCGGCGAAATAAAATCATTCGAGCTGTGCCATACGCCGTCGCCCTCGAAACCGCCCCACGAACCGAAGGACCAGTTCTGTGCGCCGGGCGTATTCCAGCAGCGGATCACCGAGGCGCTGCAATTCCACAGCACGCTGTTCGCCGCCGCCCAGCCGATGGCGGCGTGGTTGCCGGCGCGGTAGCCGAGCGTGAGGGCGTTGCCGTCAATCCGCACGTTGTCGTAGAGTACGCCGCTGGCCCAGCTTTCAATCGGCCCGCTGTCGTTCAACGCCTCGTAGGCCTCGCATTGCACAAACGCATTCGGCCCGGCGGCGCAATGGCCGACAGAGAAATCGTGGCGACCATGTTCCGCGTAGCAACGCAGAAACAAGGTCTGCTGCCCCATCGTAAAAAATGTGTGGCGACGATACCCGCCGTCTTCGGACACGGGCGCAAGCGAAAGGCAATCTTCCACAGTGATCCGCTGGCAAGTTTCGTAAACCGCCACGGCCGAGCCGGCGAAATGCTGGAACGTGACCTGACGCACCCAGGCATCGCGGGTGTGCTCCAGCGTGACGGCAAACCAGGAATGATTTTCGTCCTTGGGATTGGCGGCATCGAACGTGGATTCGAGCCGGAGATTTTCGAGGCCGACATTGGTGATGCGGCCCGGCCAGTTATAGATGACAACGTAAGGAGACTCCGACTGAGTTTCGAGTTTTTCCAGCGTTGTCGTGATGGGCGCGTCCACCGTGACAAGGTCGCCTTCGAGGGATTTGACGACGCGATTCCAAACGACCTCACGGCTGCCGGGCTTCCAACCGCCGCCCACGCCGCCGCCAAACTCCGTGGCGCCCAGTTGCTCAATCCATTCCTGCGCGCAGGGTCGGGTGATGCGAATAGTGTCGCCGACCTGGAGACTGTTCGTCCCGGCCAGATGAAAGCTCGTCGCGCCCACGGGAACGTAGTCGTCCTGTATCAACCACGGGGCTTGCGAGCGCGGTTTGAAATCATTTTTCCCCACGACCCGGATGAGCGTGCGCCGGTCCAGCCCCGCTGCAACCAGGGTGGTGCCGTTTTCGCCCATGCCCTGGCCGCGCAGCACCACGCCGGAGTTGGTGATTTGCAGACCGCCAAAAATTTCATGCCGGCCTTTCAGCAGCAGCACCGCGCCGCGAAGGCCGTTGGTGTCGGCGGGCAAACCCGCGACGTGATCAATCGCCTGCTGGATGCGCGCCGTGCTGTCGCCGGGTCGGGGTTCGAGCACGACGATTATCGGCGCATCGGGAATTGGTTTGTCGCCGCCCGCGTAACCGCAACTGGAAAAATCCGGCACGCGGTTGCCCCGCTCCTCGGCGTGGTACGCGAGTCGTCCTTCTCGGTTGACCGAGATGGCAGGCACCGGGTTTTTTGGCGCGGCGAAAGCAACCTTCACACTCCCCGAACTCAGCAGAAAAAAAATCCCCAACCACCAACAAGAGCGGAGTCGCAGCAGAGCCTTTTCCAACGCCGAGCCAGCAACGTGGCCCGGGAACTTGAAACTTGAAACTTGAAACTTCATGGCAGCCTGCCCGTGACGGGCCTCGGTTCGTTGGCGCTCGCAATTTCTTTCCCGTCCGCCAACACGCGCAAGCCCTGTCCGCGACCGTAGCGCGTGCCGGCTTTGTCCCAGAGGATGGTGAGCATGTGGCCATGATACTTCACGCCATCGAGACAAAACCAGTCCCATGTGTTCGCAGGCAACAACGGAAATATTTCCACCACCTCATCCGCACGCGGGCGCAGACCGATGACGCCCGTGATGAGCAGATCGGCAAAAGTCGAATGGTTGTAACAGCGGCTGCGTCCACCTTTACCATTGATCCAGTCGCCGGTGACTTCGTCGAGGTATTCGCCGACGTAAGGCTTGCCGTCAGCGTGCTGGCTGTGGACGTAGGCGAGGAAGGCGGGGAAGAAGGAATTGATGGTTGATGGTTGATGGTTGATGGAAAGCACCTCGCTATCACGAAGGAAATTCGCCAGCGCGTACAGCGTCTGGCTCGTGGCAAAGGGCCAGACCGCGCCGTCCCATTCGCAGGTGCCAACGCCGTGGGAACGAAATTGTGGATGCTGGCGCTCGGCCGTGGTCAGGCCAAACGGCGCGCGGAATCCGGTTGCGTCGTCCAACTGCATCCACGCGCCAGAAAACTTGCTGTCATCCGCAAGGCCGAACATCCATGGAATGAAACCCAGCTCCTCGCGCACGTTGGCAAACGGAGCGCCGCCAGTGGGCGGAGCATTCCAGCGCACTTCAAAAAACTTCGCCTCTTCGTTCCACAGCTTTTCCAGCACGCGGGCTTTCAACGCCGCCGCTTTCGCCTCGAACTCCTCGGCCAGAATCTTGTTTTTCGCCAATCTCGCGATGGCGGCGATGGCGCGGGCATTGGCGAACATGTAGCTGTTGATGGTCGGACGGAGGTTTTTATTCGTGCGCGAGCCGCTGATGGATTCCTCCATGCCGTCACGCACGTCGAACTGCCAGAACAGGCCGTTGGTGGTCAGCCGTTCGCTTTCCCACGCACGATAATCGGCGACAAAATCAGCGAGCAATTTGACTGGGAATTTTTTATCGCCGTTCACGAGGGAACGGTCGTAAGCGGCGGATGCAAACCAACTGCTGAACTTGTGGAAATGCGGCTGCGCCTGGCCGGCGTTCCCGCGCAGCCAGAACGTCGTGTAGTCATCCAGAAAATTCTGATCGCGCAACCAGCGGCCTTCAGCGAGATGGAAACCAGCGGCGCAACTGATGGTGTTGAAAATCCCGGCGTGGCGAACGGGCGTGAGAAATTCCGTGATGACCCAGCCGTTCGTCGTCTGCACGAGATGTTTGCGAAACGACCACCAGCGGTAGAAATAAATTTCCTCCACTTCTTTGTCGGGACAATCGAAGAACGGAATTTCCTTTTGCAGCCAATTCCACGAGTCAGCGTTGGAAATGGTGTTGGTGAAATTTTCATCTTCCATCGCGTTGAACTTTTCGACGTGATGGGCGAAGTCGGCGGGTTTGAGAATCGCGAAGTCGGCGGCGAAAGAATTTTGAACCACGAAATACACGAACCACACGAAAAAGAAACTAGCCGAACTTTTCTTCACAATCCCAAAGGGATTGCAGCCATCAGCCCAGGGTTGCGAGGCACGAGCTACCCTGGGTCGCCGCCAAAATACGTCACAACCCTGAAGGGGTTGCAGCCGAGTTGCACATCCCGCTGCCACAACCCCTTCAGGGTTGAAAATCATTTTGTTTCTTTGACCCAGGGTAGTTCGCTCCCGCGAACAACCCTGGGCTGATTGACACAATCCCGTTGGGATTGAATGCAGCTTCCCAAACAAATCGGACTGCGAACGCGCGGAACAATGCTCCGCGCTCCCAACGCCGTGCGGGTTGCCGCACAGGTTTTCTTTCGTGTGGTTCGTGTGTTTCGCGGTTAAAAACATCGGCTCACAAATTCAACTTCGCGATCTCGGCTTCAATTTCCTGCACGCGCGCCTTGACCAATTCCCATTCACTGGCGCGGAAGCGGTGGAACGGCTCGGCCATGAAATCATCGCAAATCCCCATACAGGCCAGCGTGCATTTGATGCCTTTGATGATCGAGGAAGAATATTTTCCGATGCGATAAAAGGAATCGCTCACGCGTTGAATTTGTTTCTGCAATTCTTCGGCACGCGCCAGATTTCCGGCGCGATGGGCTTCGACGACTTGGACATAAAGTTTTGGGAACAGATTCGCGCCACCGCTCACGCCGCCATTGCCACCGAGTTGCAGCGCGGCAAAAAGTTTTTCCTCCGGGCCGATCAGCAACGGCCAGTCGGGGCGGTGTTGCCGGATAAGCGCGGCGGCGGCTTTGAAATAATTGAGGTCGCCGGAGCTGTCCTTGAGTCCGATGATGCGCGGCTCGTCCATCGCCCGGCGCACGGTATCCAGTTCGAAGTGAACCTTCGTCAGCGCGGGCATGTTGTAGATGAACAGAGGCAGCGGCAGTTCGGCGACGAGATGCTCCAGATACTCCTGCAACTCCGGCTGCGCCTCGGGCAAGTAATAAGGTGGCGCGACGACGACCGCGCTCGCGCCTGCGCCGGCGGAATGGCGGGCGAGATTCACCGACTCGACAAACGCGGTGTCGGTGATGCCCACCAAGACCGGCACGCGGTCTTTCACCTGGCGGCAGACGCGCTCCACGAGTTCACGGCGCAAACGGTAACTCAGGCTCGGCCCTTCACCGGTGGTGCCAAGGATGAACAGTCCGCTGACACCGCCGGACAAAATGTGTTCGATCAGTCGCTCCAGACCGGCGACATCAAGTTCATCGCGGCCACGCAGCGGCGTGACCATGGGCGGAATAATTCCAGGCAAAGACAATTTCATTTCAAGAGTTTCTAAGGTTTTAGCGCGCAGCGGGACTGGCAGATTCGGGCACTGCCGCAAAGTTATCGCCGCTGACATCAGGAATGCGATTAAAAACGACGTGAGCAGGCGGTCAGTTCAACGTGTTCACGTTGCTCTGCGGCTTGCTCCAGTCAATTTTTTTAGTCGGGTCGAGGCCGGCGAGGTATTTGTCCATGACCGTGTAGCCATCACCCTGCAAATCTTTTTGCGCCAGAGCATCGTCCTTCAAGTCCAAGCTGAATTTTTTCTTCCACGACTGCGGAATTCCGTCGGCACCCAAATCCTTGATCGGTTCGCCTTTGTATTCGGGATAACCCCCGACTTGCGCGACGTCCGTGATGATGCCGTTGCCCGCCATGCCGTAATTATTTTTCGCGAGGCCCTCCGGCTGTGGCGGCAAGAATTCCTTGCCTGCGCTCCAGACTTTTCCGGTGCGAACCGTGTTCGCCACGCGTTCATCCACAGCATCGCGGCGTGGCAAGTTTGCGCCGGCGTTTTTCAGAACGTCGTCGAACGCCTGTTTCGCCGTCGTGATCGTCATGGGCGGCAGCGGGAACGGTTTATCCACACGCACCTGGGCGACGATTTTTTTCATGGACTCGTTGGTGTTGATGGTCGGATCGTCTTTGGAACCGCCGTCGGAGAATTGCACGCCGCCCGCCCAATTGTCGGCAGTCACTTTTTCATTACCCTCAACAATGTTGCCAGCGACGTAGGCTTTGCCGAAATACGGAATCAAATCTGGCTTTTTCTGCGTGGCCGAGGGCTGCAAAATGCGATACGCCACCGGGCCTGAATTCGCCGCCGGGCCAGGTTTGAAATAGTTGTTGATGATGTTGTAGAGGCTGTCCTTGTCGCCGCCGTCAATCGTGCGATGCCGCCAGTTGAACAGCACGTTGTTGACGAAATTAAAACCGTAGGTCATCGCCACGCTCGGATTGCGGCCGGTGTTGCAGGCGAAAAGATTGTGGTGAAACGCGGAGTTGCGGCCGCCCCAGTCGCCGCCGAACGCGTGATTGTAGGTGTTCAACGCCTCGCTCGTGATCGTCCACTGAATCGTGACGTTGACCGCAGGCAGCTTGAGCGCCGGGCCGCCGTTTGTGGGCTGATACATGTGGCGATACGTGTCAATGTTCTGATCCTGACCCCAGCTCGCGGAAATGTGATCGAGAATAATATTTCCAATCGGACTGCCGTAATGCACGCCATGGCGGTTGAAGATGTCCATGTTGCCACGGCGCAGGCGCAGATAACGAATCACCACGTCGTGGGCATTGTCGTCAATGCCATTGTCCGCGATGCAAATGCCGTCGCCGGGCGCGGTGTGGCCGTCAATCGTGATATACGGCGCCTCGATGTAGATGGGTTTTTCGAGATGGATGATGCCCGCGACGTTGAAGATGACGATGCGCGGCCCGGCTGATTCGCACGCCGCGCGGAGCGAACCAGGGCCACTGTCGGCGAGATTGGTCACGACAAAAATTTTTCCGCCGCGTCCACCGAAGGAAAATTTTCCACCGCCTTCCGCGCCGGGAAACGCGGGGACTTTCGCCTGTGGCAAATCGCCCGGCAACGCCGCCCACGGGATGTAGGGCTTGCCTTTCTTTTCCCACTCGGCGAGTTGCGGAGCGAGCTTCGCGATGAGCTGCTGTTCGTATTGATCCCACGCCGCGTTGCGCGCCTTGACGGAGTCGTTAGGAATCGGCCAGTTCTCACGGGCGGAAACAAATTGGGTTGCGAGCGAAACCATCGCCGCGAAAATAATTTTCGTTTTCATAAATCAGTGCTTGGCCAGCGAATACTCGCCAACGAGGGAATTGAGATATTTTTCCAAGTTGGTGTAGCCGTCGCCGTTCATATCTTTGTTGGCGTCGGCGGGATCATTTGGGTTCAGGCCGTGGGCTTTTTCCCAGTCGTCGGGCATGCCGTCGTGGTCGCTGTCCGCCGGAGCGGGTGCAGATTGGTAGGCAGGCCAAGGAAAATTTGGCGAGCCGAGCGCGTCCTTGTTGTCGGTGGGTTCGTCAATGATGCCGGCGTAATTCGGGCCACCGCGACCGGGATAGGTCGGGCCTTTGGTGCCGCCGTAATGAACCGTTCCAGTGCGGGCTTCCTCAATAATCCGGCGGTCGATTGCGTCCTGTTTTGGAAAGGTCGCGCCGACATCCGCGAGCACATTCGTGAAGGCTTCCCGGGCACTATGGGTTTTCACGAAGGACTCAAAAAGCGGTTCGTCCACGCGGACTTCCTTTTCCACGTCCGCCCCGTTTTGGAAGCCGCTCCAGTTGTTGGTTTCGGAAACGTAGCCTTCGAGGATGTTGCCGGTCATAAAATATTTCTCGGTGCCCCACTCGGGATGGAGGTCATCGAGTTTGAGCAGCCATTTCACGAACGGATTTTTCGGATACGGCTTGTAGTAGTTGTTCACGTAATTCATCGCGAGCACGCCGCCGTCGGTGGAACGAGCGGTCCAGTTGAAGACCACGTTGTTGCGGATGTCCAGGCGGCCCGCGTATTTGCGCTGCTTGTCGAGACCGCCGGCGAGGCTCCAGTTCCGGTCGGTGCAATGCGCGAGCAGGTTGTGATGATAGCTGCCGATGTCGCCGCTGATGGAGGCGGCGAAGGCGTGCGTCTCAAACTTGGTGCGGTCGCGCGCGTCGTAGTGATAGGAATGTTGCAGCGCCTCGGCGACGATGTTGCGCTGGAAGGTGATGTTGTGTGCGCCGCGGGAACTGGTGCCTTCGTCCGAACTCCAACTGATCGAGCAATGGTCAATGATGCAGTTGTCGCAACTGCTCATGCCCGCGCCGTCCATCGCCTTGCGCGCAAAGTCGCCGATGCGAAAGCGCATGAACCGGATGATGACATCGTGCGTGCCGTACGCACCGGCGGAAAAATTGGCGAGACAAACACCTTCGCCGGGCGCGGTCTGGCCAGCCACGGTGCAAAAGGGATTGTGAACGGCGGCGGGCCGTTTGAGTTTGATCAGACCGGAGACGCGAAAGACCACGGTGCGCGGGCCTTGCGCTTCGATGGCCGCGCGAAAGCTTCCCGGAACGACCGCCTCGCCCTTGGTGGGATCATAGTCCTCGAGATTGGTGACTTCAATCACGCGACCCCCACGCCCACCTTGAGCGAAACGGCCGTAGCCTTCGGCGGTGGGGAAGGCGAGCATCGTCGAAGCGGCAGGAGTTGCGGGCGCGTTTGTCGCTGCGTTTGCCAGCGGCATTGAAAGCGGCAGTAGAGCGAGGGCGAGGCCCAAGGCGCGACGCAATTGGATGTTTTTAATTTTCATTGGTTGTTTGACTCGGTGGCTGGCGTTTTCAATCAATCAAAAGCCGGGGTGGGCTTGCGCCCGACCCCGGCTTTGATGAAACCCGCTAGGGGTGATTTACTCTAACCGTCTTACGGATAAATCATCCGGAAGAAGGATGTGTCAATCGCCGTGCTATTGGTTATGTAGATGTCATTAGTGCTTGTGGCGCCGGACACCGTCGTCCAATTGGTGGAGATGCCCACGCTCAACGAGTTGGTCTGCTGCTGCAAGCGCCAGCCGATGTATTCGGACGGCCATTGCAGATGGGTGACCAAATTCGTCCCATTGTCCCGGAAGGTCGAGACAACGATGTTCGTGCCCGTCGTCGGGAAGCTGGTGATGTTGACCCAACCATTTGTCGGATCACCATCGCGCAAGATGCTCAGATCCCACTTCGTATTCGCCAGCGGGATGACGGGTATGATGATCGGATAACGGTTGGTAGTGTTTAATCCTTCGTTACCGATGTTGCCGCTGAGGATGCCGGGGTCAGAGCTCTGGAACATACGGAACATCTGGCCGGCAGCAAACGAGCCGGCTCCGGTGTTGATGTTGGTAACCAAGATGGTACCACCATCGAAGACCTTGGTTGAGCTGTTGCCACCAAAGTCCGTATATTCAGCCTTCACCACGGTGTTGGTTTGCGGGTCTGCAAAATTCACCTTGATGATGGTGGTCGAACCGGTTAGCAAAGTCATCCGGCCCGGGTTGGAACCTGTGCCCGGAGATATAATGGAGGTGGTTCCAATCGCGTCGCCACCCGGGATAAAGGTGCTTCCAGCATTAAACGTCAACAATGTCAGGTAAATGGTTCCGACGCCCATATCCTTGAAGGTACCATTTACAGTCAACGTATTTTGGTGAAGCGCGGCACCGATATTGCCCAGGTTGATAAACGTGGAATTCGTATTAATGATAGACGACCCGATACCATCAATTGAACCGGAATTATAGAGCAAACCGCCAGTCGTGGTGCTGATCGTTCCGTTGATCGTTCCAGAGTTGGTAGCCACCCCGCTCCCTTCAACCAGGATAGCACCGGTTGTGCTACCCGACACAGTCGCGGTGCCGTCGCAGGTAACACCGTTGTTTATGGTTCCGCCAAAGTCCATCTTGGCACCTGAGGCAATGGTGACCGAGCCAATCGTTCCTGAACCATTGCCGATGAATACGCCTTGGTTGACTTGCACCGGAATACCGACGGTGCCATTTATTTCCAGTATGTTGGTGCCCCATTTGGATAAAGTGCCGCTGCCAAGAACACTGCCGGAGCCGCTGAACGTATAGTGATTGGCGGTGTTAGTCATGAGCACATTTCCAGGTACGATGAGCGCGAGAGCGAGATTAATATTAACGGCAGCCGTCGAATCATCAAAAATTACTGTGTCACCCTTGTCAAAGTTGGTATGCAGCCCAGTATTCAAGTCCAGCCAGCTCAGGCTGGTGCCGTCCCAATCGTTGCCAGCGTAACCTTGCCACTTAAGGATTTTTGGTGTCGCAGCACTGATAAAGAGATCAGTCTGATTAGGAACCGTGCCATCGGGAACTAAGGTTCCAGTCAAACCGGATCCGGGTGGCATAACGACGGGAGGTGTGAAATTGGCCGCTCCTGAGGTGAACAAGAAAAGCGGGACGTTGGTGCCGCTCGGAGGAACCACCAGGTTTTTAATCGAACCAATCTTGAGCACATTCGTCTGCCCGGCGGCAATGGTCAGGTTCGTGGCGTAAAAATACGGAACCGTGTTCAACCCATCAATGTGCAAGGTCAACTTGGACTGGTTGTTCATGGTAAACGTTGACAACATTTTGGTGGAACTGCCGACGTTGTTTGAAACCACAAGATTGCCGGTGGTTAAAGTAATATTGTTCACGCTGGAACGGGCACCTACCACGATTGCGTTAGCCATCACCGTTCCGGTGCCACTGACGTTAAGTATGCCGGAGACGTTTTCCGGATAATCCGGCGTGCCGTTCACGGAAGCTGTGGTATAACCGAGGTAAATGGCGGTGTTGGCTTTGAATGTTCCGTTGCTGTTCACGTTAAGCGTGCCGATTGGACTGTTGGCAACACTAGTTACTACGTTTGTGGCGATGTTATGAACATCTTGGTTTCCAATATAGGCAGTGTTGACGTCGAAAATACTACCGAGAGAAGCGCCACCAATCGTGAGGGCACCTTGAATCGTAAAGCCGGTCGAGTTCGTGCGTCCGCGGGTGAGGTACAACCGGTCAACCAAGGCATCCACTTTACCGTTGCTGAAGTCAACCGTCGTACCTCGCACGTTACTGCCGGATATTACCCCGCCGGCAGCGTCGCCTTGTGCCCAAACCGACATGCGCCCACCGCCAATACCACGGAACAGAGCGTACGAACCGGCCGCGTTGAAATTATAAGTATTCGCACCGCCGCCGCTCCCGCTTTGCGTCCAACAAATACTGTCCAGAAATAACGCGTTGGAATTGCCCAAGGTGAGCCGGACAGAGGTAGTCGAACCGGATGCTTCATCGTTCGCAATCGTCATGGCATAATCATGAATTTGAGGGTCATTATAATTGTTCGGGTCAACCCAGGAGCACTTGATCAGGTTGGTCTTGGCCAGAAAAACCAACGGAATGAAACGGCTGGGGGCATTAGCACCACCGCTGCCGGTTGCAGTAGGATAACCGTTGGTATAGTAATTCGGATACATCCGGAAATCACCCCATCCAATGCGAACCACGTCGGCCACGAAGTTGTTCAGGTTGCGCATGTCCAACGTGGCGGCCACCTGGCCGTCAATAAGACTGCCAATAGTCGCATTGTTATTGGTGACTTTGAGCGTACCGTTGCCGGAAATCGTACAAAGAATGGGGTTAGCCCCGTTCTTAGTGTCGCGCAACAGGCTGAAGGATAATCCCGGGCCGCTCACCTTGAGAGTTGCGCTGTTTTGAATTTCGATGTTATCTGCCCGCGTCGCGCTGCCCTCGTTGGCAAACCGAATCGAAGCTACCTCGGTATCGGCGGATACGATCACGTTGGTCGGAGCACCCGCTGCCGCCTGGCCGCCACCGTCTTTGAATACCACGGGATCAGCAGTGCCTGGAGCATTCCCACCCTTCCAGTTTCCGCCCGAAGCCCAGTTTGTGGAAACCAAATTGGTGAAATTGACACCGCTCCAGACATAGGCCACCTGTACCGGGATTGGCAAGCGATAGCCTGAATCACCAGTAGCCACGACCGCCATGTCGTAGGTTCCTGCGACCACAGTGGCGTCATTGGTTAAAGTCAGTGTCATCACGGTTGTCCCGTTGCTGTTTATCAGCGTCTGGCTCAATGCTGACGCTGAAGTGCCGAAGCCAGGAGCGGTGTCAATTTCACCAATTTGGT
>JANYDP010000312.1 GCA_025363535.1 Verrucomicrobiota bacterium
CTGGTCTTGGGCGCGGCGGGCGGGGCTTCCTCGCCAGCGCGTTCGATTTCACTGGTGACTTCACGCGACGCCTTCTTGAATTCGTTGATGCCCTTCCCGAGACCCTTGGCAAATTCAGGAATGCGCTTGGCTCCGAACAAAACCAAGATCACGACGAGCACCACGATCAGTTCGCCGCCGCCCAAACCTAAGACTGCTAAAATTGTATTCATAAAAATCCTGTCAGTAACCCATAAATTAGCCGGTTCGCCGCCTTAGTAAAGCGGCAAAACCGGCTGGAAGAGGTGCATCTGCTATCAAGGAGTCGTCAATACGACGAACTCGCCCCGCCGGTTCTTCGCATGGGCGGCATCGGTCTTGCCCAGATCAAGCAGACGATCACGACCAAAAGTCACGGTGTCCACGCGACCAGCATCCACCCCGTCGGCCACCAGCGCTTCGCGGATGGCCAGCGCGCGGCGTTCGCCGAGGGAACGGTTGTATTCGTCGGTGCCGCGTTCGTCGCAGTGGCCGTCCACTTCCACGGCGGCGGCGGCGTTGCTTTTCAGATAGTCGGCCACGGCGGTGACATTGGCTTTATCACCAGCGCGCACCACGGAACTGTCGTACGCGAAGTGAACGGTGTGCGCGGCGAGAGCGCTTTCGTTGCGCATCCAGCCGACGTGTCCTGGATGGGGTTGAGGAATGCCGTCTTTTCCTTTTGAATAATCAGTATCTGTAATTGGTTTAGTAAAATCACTGTTGATTGGCGGCACATTGGAATCCTTCAGCCCTGTCTCCGGCGCTGGTCGGGGAATGTGAACCACACCCACAGGTGCATGTTTGCAGCCGCTGCCGACCAGAGTCAGCGCCAATCCAACGGCCATTAAATTTACAAATTTATTTACGTTCATTTTTACCTTCGTGTGTGAAATGGGCTATCGCGCCCAACTGGGTTGTGAGTTAGCACCCGACGAAACTCGGGCGACATCCTTGACTTGTTTCGTGGGCACGTCAAGCAAAGAGAGGTGCCCGCCGCTCCGTTGATTGAACACCAATGTCCGCGAATTCGGCGACCAGCAGGGGTCTTCACCCGCCACCAGTTCAGTGGCCGTGCCGCCCGCAGCGGGCACGACGCAAATTTCAAAATCTCCGCGCTGGATCGTGAAGGCGATCCACTTTCCATCGGGCGACCAGTCGGGCTCGGACGGACTCGGCAGGCCACCGACCGAGATGACTTGGACCGGGCCGCCGTTGACGGACACCTTGCAGAGCGCGCGACGTTCCTTGATCTTTGAGGCGAAACAAATCCATTTCCCATCCGGCGACCAGCATGGCGACGATTCGTCCTCTGGAGTTTTGGTCAGGCGTTTCAAATTTTTGCCATCAGCATCGGCCACATACAAATCCATCCAACCGTCCTTGCTCAAGATCATCGCCACCTTGTTTCCCTGCGGCGAAACCGCCGGGCTGATGCTCGAACCGCCGTAATACGCCACGGGCTTGCGCGCGCCGCTCGAAAGATCGTGCGAGAAAATCGCCGGATTGCCGAGTTTGTAGGAGCCGTAGTAGAGCGCAAACTTGTCGGGCACCCAGCAGGGCGCGGAGACAATCGTGCCGTCGCGCGTCACGGCCTGGGAGTTTTTGCCGTCGAAATCTGAAACGTAAATTTCACTGCTGCCGCCGGAGCCGACTTTCATGGCGAGCTTGGATTGGCCGATGCCTTTGCGGTTGAGGGCTTCCAGAAAATCGTCCACGAACTTGTGCGCCTGCCGCCGGATGGATGCGCCGGAATAACTTTTGGAAATTTTCGTGCTCTTTTGGAGGTTGTCCACAACGCGGCCGGTCAGGGTGTCGCTGGTGTTGCTGCCGCTGATGAGATATTGCGCGTTGTCGGCATTGGTGAAATTGAAGCCCTGCACGTAAAGATCGAAGCGCAACACCTCGGCGGCTTCGCCGGAGAAGCCGTTCAGTGAAACCCAGATCGGCGGGGTGTTGCCGGGCGTGGTGTAGGTGGTGATGGTCATCTCGGCATTTTGCGCGCGGGTTGAAGTGGCGGCGACAATCAGACTGAGAGCGATCAGAAGGCGTTTGAGTTGGAGCATTTTTTTCATCCTAGTCCTAGTTTTGCTTTGACGTTGAAATTGATGGTGACGGTGCGTTGATCTTCCTTCGCGCCTTCGGGCAAAGCCCGCGTGGTGGTGACGCGGTCGAGCGTGGCCTTGACCGAATGATCCACAAGCGGATTGCCCGAAGCGCGCACAATGCTAGTCGCAACTACATCGCCGTTGCGGGCGATGGTGACGGTGGCGGTGACGGTGGCGGAATCATCCGTGACACCATCAGGAACAATCCACGCATCGGTGTAAATTTTTTTGATGGCGGACAGCCAGTTGCCGTACGACGGCCCGCCGCCGCCGGAGCCGGGGCTGAGTTTGATGTCGGTGCCTTTGGACACACCGCCTTCAATGCTGGTCGCGGCATGGCTGAGGGCGGAGGCGATGCGGCGGTTTTGCTCCACCTGAGCCTTGGCCTCGGCGGCGGCCTCGGCAGCGGCCTTGGCTTTTGCGATAGCCTTCGCGTCGCTGTTGCGAATCACTGGCTTCGTGCTGACTTCAATTTTTGGCTTGGTGGGGTGGGCGGGTTCCGTTGGAGCGGGATCGTCCTTGGGCGGTGTGACCTCTTGCGGTTTTACCTTGGGCGGTTTTGGAGTTGGCTGGGTGGGTGTTTTTTCAACGTCATGCGTCGGTGCCGGCGGCGTGACTTGTTGTGCTGGTTGGGGCGGAAGCGGAATTGCCACTGGCGCTCCGGCGTTCGGACTGCCGCCGCCTTGAGCAGCAGAGTCGGTCAAAATGTCCGGCAAGAACTCGATCAATTGCACATCCTCCGGCTTGCTGCTGGAAGTCAGGAACGCCGGTCCGATCAACAGGATTAACGCGAGCAGCAGGTGCAGCCCGCTGGCGACGATGAAGCATTTTTTTTGCAGGCGGTTCATTTGCCTCCTCCTTGTGGCTGGGTGCGCAACGAGTAGCGCGTGATGCCGTTGGCCTGGCAACGGTCAATCAGCGCGGTCAAATCTTTCGTCCGGCTGTTCTCATCGGCGCGGATGAACACCACCAGATTCGGGTTGGCCCGATAATCGGCGGCGAGTTGCGGAATCAATTGCTCCAGCTTGAGCTGGCGCTTGTCCATCGAGTAAACGCCCTTGGGATCAATCTCCACCGTGCGTGTGTCCCCCTTGTCAATTTTCGTGGCCACCGCGGCGCTGGCCTTGGGCAGCTTGAGTTCAAACCCTTTTTCCAACAGCGGCGTGGTGATAATGAAAATGATCAGCAACACAAACGCGAGGTCGAGCAGCGGCGTGATGTTGATGTCACTCAGCGTCACCAGCGAATTGCGTTGGGAAAAGCGTCTCATGTTTCACGTTTCACTCATCATTCTTCGAGATACTCCGTCTCCATTTTGGAAACCATCTCCTGCGCAAAGTTGTCCAGTTCCACCGTCAACACGCGCAGATTGTGCACCAGCCAGTTGTAGCCAAACATCGAGGGAATCGCGACGAGCAGGCCGGCGACCGTGGTGATCAGCGCCGCCGAAACACCCGGAGCCATCGCGCTCAAATCCGCCGCGCGCCCCGCCGCCGCCGCCTGCGCGACGCCGCCAAACGTGCTCATCACCCCCCAGACCGTGCCGAGCAAACCAAGGAACGGCGCGCCGCTCACCGCAATCGCAAGCAGGATCAGGCCGGATTCCAGCTTGAGTGATTCCTGCGCGACGGTGTTTTCCATGGTGCGTTTCACATGCTCAATGCCCTTGAGCGACGCCTGTTTTTTGCGGCCACCCTCGGGGGTTTTCAGGCGCGCATCCAGTTCGATGCTGCCGGCATTATAGACTGCGAACAGCGGACAGCCATCCGCCTGCACGCGCCGGTCATAAACATCCAGCACGGCCGACTGCGAGCGGAATTCTGTCGTGAAAAACTGGTTGAGCTTCTTGGCGCGGCGCATCTGGATGGCCTTGGAGATCATTACCGACCACGCCATGATTGAAAAAATCAGGAGTATGAAAATGATGGCCTTGGCTTCCAGCGTGGCCTGGTCCCAGATATAAAGCAGCTCCCACTTCGGTTTGGGTGAAGCGGTTCCCACGGCGGCAAAAAGGTAATGTACGTACATAAAGACGCGTTGTTTAACTTGGTCGGGGAGGAACCGATTTCGTCCAAGCAACTGACGGTTAAGAAAACGAACACCACTGTTTTACAGCCGGGCTAAAAAAATGCAACGGCTTTTTTTGAAAATTGTGAACCGTCCGGACGCTTCAATCGGCATCCGTTGCAAAAATCTCCTCGATGGGTTTTTTGAACAGGCGGGCGACTTTGAAAGCCAGCGGCAGGCTGGGATCATATTTTTCCGTCTCGATGGCGTTCACGGTCTGACGCGAAACACCGAGCTTCTCCGCCAGATCGGATTGCGACCATTCTTTCGCCTCGCGCAGTTCGCGCAGTTTGCTTTTCACCGATACCTCCGCCGGGAGAAGAACAATCCGATGCCGTAATAAATCCACATCAGGTAAAAGGCCCATTCCGGGCGAAATTCCGGCGTGCCCAAGTCGCGCATGAATAGATAACTGAAGCAGGAGAACCCGGTGGCAATGCCCGAAAATGCCAGCGCTTCCATGTAAATTTTTCTCCACATCTCATCCGAATCGGCGACGAAGCGAATGATGGTAAAGCAGACAAAGATCAACGGCATGATCGGCAGCGCCAACAGCAGGTATTGGTAAGGCGACGGCGGCAGGGGGATGTGATGGGTCAAATCGAGAGCCAGTATGTAAGCAACCATGCTGAGTATCAGGCGCTGGCTGTATTTTTTTACCTGCGGTTTCATGAATTTCAAATTGATGGCGGTGGAAACGAGGACGGCCACACCGAGGGGAAAGAAAAACATGGTCAGGTAATTCTTGTTCGCCAGGCAGTGCAACTCGCGGTTCAGTTTCCAAGCCAGCAACACATATACCGCGAGACCGGCAGCCACCGACCCGCAATACCATTTGGTTTTTGGATTCATAAAACTATTTCAGAAACGCGTCCACCTGCGCCGCGAATTTCTCCGGCTGGTCGAGCGTGATGAAATGGAACGAGTCCTCGATGCACCGCATTTTCACTCTGGGCAGCGCGGCGAAATTATCTCGATATAATTTATCCATCGCCTCGCGCGGAAAGCCGGACTGCGCGTCCCACGGATAAAGCAGCGTCACCGGCGCTTTTATTTTGTGCAGTTCGGGCCGCAGATCGGTCGTCATGTCCTCATACATCGCGCGGGCAACAACGGATTTGTCGGACGCGACCGCCCAGTCGGTCACCAGCTTCAAACCTTCTGGCGATTTGACCATGGTGCGGAGAAATTGCTTTTGTCCTTGCGCGTACGCCACCTGGGATTGCGCCAGGGTGAAATCACGCATCATGGCCGCCTGTGGCGTTGCGTTGGTGCTGTCGGTTGCGCCCATCAACACAGTGAAAAATGGAAGCGCGTCCACGACCATCAAACGGTCAACATCCTCGGGATGCTGGACAGCGAGCATCATGCCCATCAATCCACCAAGCGAATGACCGATCACCTTTGGCGATTGCAGCTTGTTCGTTTTGATGTAGGCGTCAATGGCCTCCAGCGTCGGCTGGATCACCGCACCTTGCGCGTTGGCCTGCGACGGCGAACTGGCGAAACCCGCCACTTGGATGAGGTGCAAACGGAAATGGTTTTCCAACCGGTTGGTTACGCAGTCCCACACCGCGCTCGATGACGCGAGTCCGGGAATGAGCAGCACGTCCGGGCCATGTCCCCGGACGGTCACGGTGATTCGATCCAAAATGCTATCCGCGACAGCGGCGAACACCTGCCAGGTCAAGACAACCGTTAACAGAACGACGAACTTGTTTCGGTAAAGGATTTATTTGTTCATATTAAAACGCAATGTAAAGCATACTTGTCACATGTCAAGTATTCTTTACATTGTTTTTGAACAAAAAAAGCGGCGGGAATTTCTTCCCGCCGCGCGTTCGAAAAAGGGGTTAATCAGAGACGCCAAACAGTTTTTGCTAAATCGCGCAATTGACTGCGGATGCTTTTGCTTTTGTTGCCGCAAATCTCAACGTGGGATTGGTTCGGTCCAAACGGCTGCTCTGGTTCAATGGGTGTGTGCTCAACCGACTGGTTTAATTGTTTACAATCCCGGCAAACTAACGCAGTGACCGCAGCGGAACTATCATCGGCAGTAGTTTGGGCTGTAGCATATTTTTCCCAATTCACCGACAGTCGCTCATTGTTGTATGCCGCTGATGAAATAATTCCCTCTGGCGTGAGATGAATCTTGTGGATTCTGCGGAACAGGTTTGCGTCGTCCGGGATGGATTCTACCGCGAAGGCCATATCAATTCGTTGCCCACAAACCACTCGTAAAATTTCACCAGTTGTTCAAAATCACTTCGATCACATTCCCCCTCAAAATATAGGCGTTGATTGTCTTTGCCGGTCAGGCTTCCGACGGCTGACCACCCCATGCTGACGGCCTCAATTTCAAGCGAACGTTTCTTGTCATGCCACTCAATTTGGATGAAGCCATCAAAAGTCGGTGCCAGAAACGGCTCTCGCAGAGAATTTGTTTGTTGGGTCAGACGGCGCAAAAATTCAACCGCGTCGCCGAGTACCGGAGCCTTCACGGGTTTGGCTGCTTCACCATCCCAATTGTTTTCCAGATCGGAAAGCTGACCCACGCGTTGGCGCAATGCGGGCGACAAAGTTGCCGACCTGCCAATGACAATGCGGTTGACGGAATCGGCGATTCCCGCAGGAGCAAGTGAGGTGGAATAAAACGCCTCGGTTTTCAAACCCAAGCGCCGCACGCCCTGAACAATGCCGTTTGCAAAGCTGTGGGCTGGCGGTCCGTAGATCGGCATGGAAATCGCAGCATTCATGTTCAACTGTTAACTGTTTTGTGCAAACACCAGATCAAATTTTGTCACCGCTGCTTCAAGCGCGTCTTTGACATTTTTCAACACGTCGCGCGACGGTTTGCCGCCACGATAGACTGTTGACCACGTCAGAAAAAGTCCGGTAGGAAACGCCAGGGATTTATCAATCGCAAACCGAATCTCTTCCTTCCAATTCGGACACTGGACATAAGCAATGACGCCGCCCGACATGATTTGTTTCGACGGATTCGCGTATCCTGAAAGAAATTTTTGAAATTCCTCCACCGACGAAAATACAGCGTGTGCGTCAGCCGAAATCAGAGTATTTGCCACTTCAGACAATGGAACATGCTCATAAATTTTTGCGATGCAGTCTTGGACAATTTCCAAATCCTTGCCGTTGGTCGCATTTTGCAAAACCACATCCAACTTTTCTGCTGAAATGCGAAATGTTCCGTTGCCATTGAACAGCGAAAAAGCCAAATCATAATTGAATGCCTGATCCCCACTTCGAACATTGATCTGCGCTGGCTTTAAGCCATAGCTTGCAAACGCCTCCAGACACTTTTGGGCAAGGTCGTCACAATGCGCGTCCTTGAAGATGATGGCTTTTTTGAAAAAGCTTTCAAATGTTACGCTGGCGATTTTGGTGGTGATTTCAGCCATTGCTGTGCAAAAGCTACCAATGTTTCAAATATAAAGCAACCGACACAAGTTTGACCAAGGGTGCCAGTTTTTTTATCAAAAAAAACGCGGCGGGAATTTCTTCCCGCCGCGTCTGAATTTTTCTGTAGCGTCGAGTCTGTGACTCGACTTTCGGCGCAATCGCCGAACGCTACATCTTAGTATCCGCCCATGCCGCCCATGTCACCCATGCCGCCGCCGCCATGACCGCCGCCGCCAGCCGGGGCTTTTTCCTTCTCAGGAGCGTCGGTGATCAGGCATTCGGTCGTGAGCAACAGGCCCGCGATGGACGCCGCGTTCTGCAAGGCAGAGCGCGTGACTTTCTTCGGGTCAACCACGCCGGCTTTCACGAGGTCTTCGTATTCGCCCGTGGCGACATTGTAACCTTCGTTGCCTTTGCGCTTCTTGACTTCCTGCACGATGAGCGAGCCTTCGACGCCGGCATTCGCGGCGAGCGAACGGAGCGGTCCTTCAACGGCGCGCTTGATGATGTCCACGCCGATCTGTTCGTCGTCGTTGGAACCCTTGACGGTTTCAATCGCCGCGATGCAGCGGATGAGCGCCACGCCGCCGCCGGCCACGATGCCTTCTTCGACCGCTGCACGAGTCGCGTGCAACGCGTCTTCGACACGCGCTTTCTTTTCCTTCATTTCGGATTCGGTCGCAGCGCCGACGTTGATCACCGCCACGCCACCGGCGAGCTTCGCTAGGCGTTCCTGCAATTTCTCGCGGTCGTAATCGCTCGTGGTCTCGTCAATCTGGCGGCGGATCTGGTTCACGCGGCCCTGGATTTCCGAGGACTTGCCGTAGCCTTCAACAATCGTGGTGTTTTCCTTGTCCACAACAATGCTCTTGGCGCGGCCGAGGTCTTCCAGGCCGATGCTTTCGAGCTTGATGCCGAGGTCTTCGGTGATGCACTTGCCGCCGGTGAGCACCGCGATGTCTTCCATCATGGACTTGCGGCGGTCGCCGAAGCCGGGTGCTTTGACGGCGCAGATGTTCAACGTGCCGCGGAGCTTGTTCACGACGAGCGTCGCGAGGGCTTCACCTTCGATGTCTTCCGCGATGATGAGCAGCGGCTTGCCGACCTTGGCAACTTTTTCGAGAATCGGCAGCATGTCCTTGAGGCTGCTGATTTTCTTTTCGTAATTTAGGATGTAAGCGTCTTCGAGCTTGGCTTCCATCGTGTCGGCGGCGGTCACGAAGTACGGCGAGAGATAACCCTTGTCGAACTGCATGCCTTCCACCACGTCGAGCGTCGTCTCGATGGACTTCGCCTCTTCCACGGTGATCGTGCCGTCCTTGCCGACCTTGTCCATCGCGTCGGCGATGATCTCGCCGATGGTGCTGTCCCAGTTGGCGGAAACGGTCGCGACCTGCTTGATCTCTTCCTTGTCCTTGACCTTCTTGGAGATCTTGGCGAGGTGTTCCACGGCGGCCGCCACGGCCTTGTTGATGCCGCGTTGGATGCCAATCGGGCTGGCACCGCTGGTGACATACTTCAAGCCTTCGCGATAAATCGCCTCGGCCAGAACCGTCGCGGTCGTGGTGCCGTCGCCGGCCGCGTCGCTCGTCTTGCTGGCGACTTCCTTGACCATCTGCGCGCCCATGTTTTCGTACGGGCATTCGAGTTCAACTTCCTTGGCGACCGTCACACCGTCCTTGGTGACTGTCGGGGAGCCGAATTTTTTATCAATGACCACGTTGCGACCCTTCGGTCCGAGCGTGGCGACCACGGCGCGGGAAAGTTTCTGCACGCCACGGAGCAGCGCCTGCCGGGCCTGTTCGTCAAATATCAATTGTTTTGAAGCCATAATTTTTTAAGTGTCTTTGGTTAAAGTTGGGTTGTTTATTCGAGCACGGCGAGGATGTCTTCGCTGCTCAGGATTTTGTATTCCTTGCCGTCCAGTTTGATTTCCGTGCCGCCGTATTTGCTGCACAAAATGCGGTCGCCTTTTTTGACTTCAAACGCAATTTTCTTGCCGTTGTCGTCGAGTTTGCCCGTGCCGAGTGCAACCACGATGCTTTCGGTCGGCTTTTCCTTGGCGGAATCGGGAATGATGATGCCGCCCTTTTTGGTTTCCTTCTCTTCGACGGCTTCCACGAGGATGCGGTCGCCGAGCGGTTTGATGTTCAGTGCCATAGTTTGGTTTTTTGTTTTGTTTGTTGACTGCTAATTAACTCCCGCCGCCCAAGCGGAGGGAAAATTCATTTCGGATGAGCTGCCGCGTCAAATGCGACCTTTGCAGCGGCACCCAAGACTGAGGTAATCACTGCAATCAAAAGTTTGTTGTCATTAACTTTTTGCCAAAGTGATTTTGCTTCGGCTTTTTCTCTTTCGGAAAAGTTTGAATGATCTATCGCAGCATTCAGCTTTTCAACGCTTATGGCAGTAGTAATTGAATTGTTGTTTCCAACCTGAACATTGGTCGGATTGTGAATGTTGTTCACCGTGGTAAAAGTAATCGGCGATTTTTCTCTGCCTTCAATTACATCAACACCACGAGACCGTATTTGACCAGTTCCACCGACTGGTTCGCCCACATTTCCAAGAACCGGTTTCCATTCAATCAAATTTTGTTCAGCAAGTTGACCGCAAATTCGAGCCAACTGACTAAAACTTTCGACCGGAGGGAATTTATCTTCAGGAACATCTTCATCTATCCATTGGAAACGGCCGCGGTTCCGCAAATCGTAATAGGTTTGTAATACGACTTTTTGGAGATCGGTGTCTTTCATGGATTCCAGATTCCGTTCAAAAATTGTTACTTCTTCTCGTCCACGACTTCCGCGTCAATCACGCCGTCGTCCTTCTTCTCTTCGGACTTCGGGGCTTCGCCGCCGGGCTGTCCGCCGGCTTGAGCTTTCTCGGCCTGCGCTTTATCAGCCTGTGCCTTGTAAAGCGCGGCACCAACCGTCTGCGAAACTTCATTCAGCTTCTCGCCCGCTGCCTTGATGGCGGCGAAGTCCGAACCCTTGAGCGCATCCTTCGCGGCGGTGACGGCGGTTTCGAGCTTGGCCTTGTCGTCGCCGGAAATTTTATCCGCGTTGTCCTTGACCAGTTTTTCCGTGCGATAAACCGCGTTGTCCACTTCGTTGCGCGTTTCGATCTCTTCCTTCTTCGCCTTGTCTTCGTCCGCGTGCAGTTCGGCGTCTTTGCGCATCTTCTCGACTTCGTCCTTCGAGAGACCGCTGCTGGCCGTGATCGTGATCTTCTGTTCCTTGCCGGTGCCCAGGTCTTTCGCACCAACGTGCAAGATGCCATTCGCGTCAATGTCGAAGGTCACCTCGATCTGGGGCACGCCGCGCGGGGCCGGCGGAATGTCGGCGAGATTAAATTTGCCGATGGTCTTGTTGTCCTTGGAGAACTGACGCTCGCCTTGGAGCACATGAATTTCCACGCCGGGCTGGCTGTCCGAAGCCGTCGAGAAAATTTCCGATTTGCGCGACGGGATCGTGGTATTGCGTTCGATCAACTTGGTGAACACGCCGCCGAGTGTCTCGATACCGAGCGAGAGCGGGGTCACGTCGAGCAGGAGCACGTCCTTGACTTCGCCCTTGAGCACGCCGCCCTGGATGCCAGCGCCTATCGCAACGACTTCGTCCGGATTCACGCCTTGATGCGGCGTCTTGTTGACGAGGGTTTTGGCGACTTCGACGACACGCGGCATACGGGTCATGCCGCCGACGAGGACGAGTTCATCAATCTTCGCGGCTTCAATGCCGGCGTCCTTCAAGCACGCTTTCACCGGAGCGATGGTGCGCTCGAACAAACGATCCGTGAGCTGTTCCATCTTGGCGCGGGTGAGATTCTTCTGGATGTGCTTCGGTCCGGTCGCATCCGCCGTGATGAACGGCAAATTGATGTCGTAGGTCGTGGAACTGGAGAGCGCGATCTTGGCTTTCTCGGCTTCTTCCTTGATGCGTTGAAGCGCGTCGGGCTGCTTGCGCAAATCCAT